>JAISTY010000241.1 GCA_031272375.1 Opitutaceae bacterium
AACACCCTCCAGGACGCCCTCGTCCGCCGCGCCCGTCTCGAAGGCAAATCCGCCCGCTGGATCCCGGGCACCGACCACGCCGGCATCGCCACGCAAACCATGGTCGAGAAACACCTCAAAAAAACCGAGGGCAAATCCCGCCGCGACATCGGACGCGACGCCTTCCTCCGGCGCGTCTGGGAATGGCGCCGCGAAAAGGGCGGCGTCATCCTCCGCCAGCTCCGCGAACTCGGCTGCTCCTGCGACTGGGAACACACCCACTTCACCATGGACCCCGCCTACTCCCGCGCCGTCCTCACCGCCTTCGTCAAACTCTTCGACCAGGGCCGCGTCTATCGCGGCAAACGCATGGTCAACTGGTGCCCCGCCACCCTCACCGCCCTCTCCGACGAGGAGGTCGAAATGCGCCCCGCCAAAAGCCTCCTCTACAAGGTCCGCTACGACCCCGCCGACGCCGGCGCCGCCCCCGTCCTCATCGAAACCACCCGCCCCGAAACCATCCCCGCCGACGCCGCCATCGCCGTCCACCCCGACGATCCCCGCTACCAAAACCTCATCGGCAAACACGTCTGGCGCCCCCTCGGCCCGCGCGTCCCCATCCCCGTCATCGCCGACACCGCCGTTGACCCTTCCTTCGGCACCGGCGCCCTCAAGGTCACCCCCGCCCACGACAAGGTGGACTTCGACATCGGCCGCCGCCACCAGCTCCCCGTCACCGACATCCTCAACCCCGACGGCACCCTCAACGCCCTCGCCGGCCCCGGACTCGCCGGCCTCGACCGCTTCAAGGCCCGCGACCAATCCGCCCAACTCCTCCGCGCCTCCGGCAACCTCGTCGCCGAAACCCCCTACGAAAACAACGTCGGCTTCTCCCAGCGCGCCGGCGTCCCCATCGAACCCCGCCTCATGCAGCAATGGTGGCTCCGCTACCCGCGCGTCGAGGAGGCCAAACAGGTTGTCCGCGACGGCCTCCTCCGCTTCCACCCCGAACGCTGGTCCAAGGTCTATCTCAACTGGCTCGACAACATCCAGGACTGGTGCGTCTCCCGCCAACTCTGGTGGGGCCACCGCATCCCCGTCTGGTATAAAAAAGGCCTCGACCGCGAAAACCTCTCCGAAACCGACCTCCGCGACCCCGCAAAAGTCCACGTCTCCGTCAACGGCCCCGCCGACCCCGAAAATTGGGAGCAGGAGGACGACGTCCTCGACACCTGGGCCTCCTCCTGGCTCTGGCCCCTCGCCACCCAAGGCTGGCCCGACCCCGACGCCATGAATGCCGCCCAATTCGACAAATACTACCCCACCAGCACCCTCGCCACCGGCGCCGACATCATCTTCTTCTGGGTCGCCCGCATGGTCATGGCCGGCCTCGAATTCTCCCCCGGAAAAACCTCCGCGGACTCCCCCTCCCCTCTCGCCTCCCGCATCCCTTTCCGCGACGTCTATTTCAACGGCATCGTCCGCGACAAACAGGGCCGCAAAATGTCCAAAACCCTCGGCAACTCCCCCGACCCCCTCGACCTCATCGCCAAATACGGCGCCGACGGTCTCCGCTTCGGCCTCCTCCAAATCGCACCCCTCGGCCAGGACGTCAAATTCGACGAGGACCGCGTCGCCGCCGGCAAAAACTTCTGCAATAAACTCTGGAACGCCTCCCGCTTCCGCCAGATGTCCGGCCCCATGTCCGACAACACCACTCTCGACGGCATCCTCTCCCGCATCAACCCCGCCCAACTCGACGACGACGACCACGCCCTCCTCAACGCCCTCCTCGACACCTCCCGCATCCTCGAAAACGCCTTCGCCTCCTTCGAGTTCGCCACCGCCACGCAACAACTTTATTCCTTCTTCTGGACTGATTTCTGCGACTGGTATGTCGAGGTTGCCAAGGCCCGCCTCCAGGATCCCGCCTCCCAAACCCACGTCCTCGCCATCCAGGACCTCGTCCTCCGCCAGTTCCTCCTCCTCCTCGAACCGTTCGCCCCCTTCATCACCGAGGAACTCTGGCACCTCCTCGGCTACGCCCCGGAAACGGACGCCCTCCTCCAACAAACACGCCTCCCCTCCGCCGCCCAACTCCAGCAACAACTCGCAGCCCTCGGCATCTTCCCCGACCCCGACGCCACCCACCGCGTCAACGCCCTCAAAAAAACCGTCACCCTCGCCCGCCAGCTCAAGGCCGACCACGCCGCCGCCCAAAAACGCGACGTCACCCTCTCCGTCATCGCCACCGACCCCGACTGGCAAATCCTCCGCGCCGCCACCCCGAAAATCATCAAACTCGTCGGCGCCGCCGCCCTCAACCGCGTCCCCGACAAGCTGCCGCAACCCGCCGTCCTCACCCCCCTCGGCACCTTGTTCCTCGACACCGGCGTCAAGGCCGACCCCGCCGCCGAACGCGCCCGCCTCCAAAAGGAACTCGCCCAGGTTGAAAAACACATCGCCGCGACGGAGGCCCGCCTCGCCAACAAAGCCTTCACCGACAAAGCCCCCCCCGCCGTCATCGCCGGCGCGAAGGTCCAGTTGTCCGCCCAACAAACCCGCCGCGCCGAACTCCAACGCCTCCTCGAAGCCTTGTGATAAAACCCATGCCAGCGCGCCACGAAAGATGGAGTTCCCAATTCGGCGTCATCCTCGCCGTCTCCGGCAGCGCTGTCGGCCTCGGCAACTTCCTGCGCTTTCCCGGCCTTGTCGCCCAATACGGCGGGGCGGCGTTTCTTATCGCCTATTGCGTTTCCCTCCTGCTCGTCGGCATCCCCGTCAGCTGGGCGGAATGGACGGTAGGGCGGCTCGGCGGACACCACGGCTACCACTCCTCCCCCGGAATTTTTCACGCGCTCATCCGCCGCCCGTGGGCGAAATACGCGGGCGTCGCGGGCGTGCTCCTGCCGTTAGCCGTTGGAATGTATTACATTTACGTCGAGGCTTGGTGCGCGGGCTACGCCTTCAACACCCTCACCGGCACCCTCGCCAAACAGGGCGGCGCCGACGGCTTCACGGCCTTCTTCAACCGCTTCGTCGGCGCGGCGGAGGACGGCTCCGCGTTCAACTTCAGCCCGTCGGGCGTCGGCCTGTTCGTCCCCATCGCGTTGGCGGCCAACTTGTTCTTCATCCACCGGGGCATCTCCCGCGGCATCGAAAAGGTCTGCCGCTACGGAATGCCTCTGTTGCTAATCCTTGCGGGCGTGCTGGTTGTCCGTGTGCTCACGCTGGGCGCGCCCGACGCCGCGCATCCCGACCGCAACATCCCCGCCGCCCTCGGCTTTCTCTGGAACCCGACGGATGACACATTGCAACGCCTTGCAAACCCGCAACTTTGGCTCGCTGCCGGCGCCCAGGTCTTCATCTCCCTTTCCATCGGTCTCGGCCCGATCCTGACCTACGCAAGCTACTTGCGGAAAAACGACGACATCGCCCTCTCCAGCCTCACCTCCGTCTCCACCAACGAGTTCTGCGAGGTCGTCCTCGGCGCCTTGCTGACGGTTCCCGCCGCGTTCCTGTTTCTCGGCGCCGACGCGCTCGCGGCGGGGCAAGGCTCCTTCTCACTCGGCTTCAAGACGTTGCCAGCTGTCTTTGAGAACCTCCCCTTCGGCGGCTTGTTCGCCTTCGTGTTTTTCGCCCTGCTCTTCCTCGCCGCCCTGACCAGCTCCATCTCCGTCATGCAACCGGTGTTAGCCTTTATCGAGGAGGCGTTTGGCTGGCGCCGCTCCCGCGCAGTCGCCGCCCTCGCCGTGCTCACAACCATCGGAACGGCGTGGACCTGGTGGTTTTCCGCAGACCTTAAAGCACTCGACACAATGGATTTCTGGGCCGGCACCATCGGCGTTTTCCTGCTCGGCACCATGGTCGTCCTGACTTTCGGCTGGTCCATCGGCAAGGGACGTGGTTGGAAGGAGTTGCATCGCGGCGCGGCCATCCGCGTCCCCGGCGTTTTCCGTCCCATAATGCTCTGTGTCACACCAATATACCTCCTGACCATCTTCGCCCTTTTCATCCTCGCCAACGTCATCGGCTGGAACTTCAGCTTCTCCGCACCCACTTTTAATCCAACCGCTTACATCACCGACCTCATGGGCGGCGAGGGCGGCGGCAGCTTGCCGGCGCGCCTGACAGTGCTGTTTCTCGTTGTGCTGCTGGTGTTTTTGCTCGCGCTCATCCGCCTCGCCCGCCGCCGCTGGCGTGACAACCACCCACGCCGCACCCCGACCACCCAATCTAACCCTGGACAAAACAAGCTGCCGACATGACAACGCATCTCATTGCAACGATTTCACTTGCGACCTCTTCCGCGCCGGCCGGTCTGACCGCTGGCGGCTGGGTGGTGATGCTACTGGCGACCGGCTCGGTGACCCTTCTTTTCATCGGCTGTCTGCTCCGTGTCCTACGCAACCACAAGCCCCCCCGCCGCTAACCCACCCCAAAAAGTAAGGGACCGGTTAAAAATAAATCCCCGTCGCGGCGGACGCCCAAGGAAAATCCGAACATCGGGCACGGCGGAGTCCAAAGGGACGCGAACGCCGACGGCGGACAGCCCCCCCCTAAAAATCGGCGGAGGCGAGACAGGGAGGCAGATGCATGGAAAGTAGGGACAGGCAAAAAATGAAATTGTAGAGCGAAGATGTCTGTCTTTCTGGTCCGGGGGTGTAGTCGCATGAGGGCAAATGAGGGGCTTTTGTCCGTTTGTCTCTCGCGGAGGGCAACTCCGGGTGGATTTGGGGGCGGCCGTGCTGGGTCGCCCCTTCGCCGCCCCATTTGGTGAGGGGGGGGGGGGGGCGCGGGGGGTGGGCGGGGGTGTTGTTATCCGTTTTGTTTGCATGGAGATATTTTGATACGAAGGTTTGGGCGCCGAGCACCGCGCCGTCCGTGAAATAACGGATACGACAGCGCAACACACTCGCCA
>JAISTY010000007.1 GCA_031272375.1 Opitutaceae bacterium
CCGCGCTGCGCCTGAAAACACCCCCGAAACTCGCGGACGAAATGGCGCGCCGCTTCCGCAAATACACCCTCGAAGGCGCCAATGTCTGGGGCGCCTGGGCCGGCTCCTCCGGCGGAAAAAAGGCCGCCAAGGCCTACAAGGGCGACCGCTACTGGCGCGGCTATATTGACTGGCGCGGCATGCCCGACTCCGACGGCCCCGCCACCGGCGTCCCCAGCGAACTCCGCCACACACGCGGCGGCCTCAACGGCGGCAACGACTACCCCGTCACCGCCGCCACCGCGGAAAACCACGCCCGCCGCCTCCGCGACGAGGCCAACGGCATCGAGCGCACCCTCGGCATCCTTTGGTTTTTCCAAAACACCCTCGGCGTGAACTGGGCGCCCGACGACGCCGAGGCCTGCGCCACCCCCTACAACCTCGCCAAAATGCGCGAGCGCGGCATCCGCGACGACCTCCTCCCCCTCGCCGCCATGCTCCCGCAAATCCCCTACGTCCGCGAGGCGCGGCGCCTTGCCGGCGTCCAAACCCTCGTCGGACGCGACTTCTACGTCCGCGCCAAGGACGGCAAGGCCGCCCGCCACTGGGCCTCCTCCGTCGCCATCAACGACTACTCCTTCGACCTCCACGGCACCGAGGACGCCCTCGAACCGGACCTCGACGAGCCGGACCCCGTCAACGGCACCGGCCCCGTTTGCGTCCCCTTCGGCGTCTTCATCCCCGAAAAGGTGGACGGCCTCGTCCCCGCCGAGAAAAACATTTCCCAATCGCGCCTCGTCAACGGCGCCACCCGCCTCCAGCCCTCGACCCTGCTCAACGGCCAGGCCGCCGGCGCCATCGCCGCCCTCTCCGCCCTCCAAAAAACCCCCCCGCGCCGCCTCAACATCATCGCCGTCCAAACCGCCCTCCTCGCCTCGGGCGACACCCTTGTTCCGCGCTGGTTCGGCGACGTCCCCCACGGCTCCCCGCTCTGGCGCGCCACCCAGCTCCTCGCCCTTTACGGCATCATGGACGTCGAGACCGCCAACGTCCTCAAAACCGAACCGCTCGGCGAAACAACCCGCTGGGGCGCGGACCGGAAGCCGGACGCCGCCGAAAACGCCGCCACCCTCGCGCGCCTCGCGGCCATCATCCCGGACAAGTCGCTCCTCCCCTCCGCCGGCGGACTCGCACGCTTTCCCGACCGCGCCGCCCTCGCCCTTCACCTCGCCACGCTCGTCGCCCGCCACGGGCGTTATCACCTCGGCGACCCCGAACCCTGGCAATCCGCCGCCCACCAACGCGACCTCGCCGCCGCCCTCGCCAAACGCGACGCCTCCCGGAGCAAGGGAAAATAACCCCGCGTGGAAAACCCGGCGCCCGCCGCGACAACCCGCCGCCAACTCCGCGCTTGAAGCCCTCCCGCACGGACGGCTTTTTCTCGCGGACTTATGCCAGACAACACTCCGCTCCTGATGCTCGGCCTGCCCAAGGGCAGCCTCGAGGAATCCACAAAGGCCCTCTTCGCCCGCGCCGGCTGGAAAATCTCCACCAGCTCCCGCTCCTACAAACCCGCCTTCAACGACCCCGAACTCGACGGACGCTTCGTCCGCGCCCAGGAAATCGCCCGCTACGTCGAACACGGCTACTTCGACGCCGGCCTCACCGGCTTCGACTGGATCCAGGAAAACAACGCCGACGTCACCGAGGTCTGCGACCTCATCTACAGCAAGGCCTCCGTCAAAAAATCCCGCTGGGTCCTCTGCGTCCCCGAAGCCTCCCACGTCCGCAAACCGGAGGACCTCGCCGGCAAACGCATCGCCACCGAACTCGTCGCCACAACCCGCCGCTGGTTCGCCGCCCGCGGCATCCCTGTCGAGGTCGAGTTCTCCTGGGGCGCCACCGAAATCAAGGCCCCCGACCTCGCCGACGCCATCGTTGACATCACGGAGACGGGCAACTCGCTCCGCGCCAACAAACTCCGCATCGTGGAGACGTTGCTGGAGACCAACACCAAGCTCATTGCCAACAAGGCCGCCTGGGCGGATCCCGCCAAACGCAAAAAAATAGAGACCATCGCCCTGATGTTGCGCGGCGCGCTGGAGGCCGAGGGCAAGGTCGGCCTGAAACTCAACCTCCCAAAGACCGCGCTGGAGGCCCTCCTCCTCGAACTCCCTTCCCTGCGCAACCCGACCGTCTCGCCCCTCGGCTCCCCCGCGTGGGTCGCCATCGAAAGCATCATTGATGAAAGCACCGTCCGCGAAATCGTCCCGAAACTGAAGGCCCTCGGCGCCGAGGGCATCGTCGAATACCCCCTCAACAAGGTGATCTACTGACCGCCGGAACCGCGCGCGTCCCGCCTCGGAACCGCGCGCCGCCGCTGGTGTTGTCCGCGCAAAAAACAACCCCCGCCCGGTGAGGGCGGAGGCTGGGAAAAACGGAGTGTTCGTCCGGCTGGATTAGAACCCGACCGTCAGGCTGATCGTGTAGAACCAGGTGCTGCGGGAGCCGCCGGTTTTGCCCAAATCGCGGCTGTCAACGTAGGCGTATTGGACGCTGCCGGAGAGGACGGCGTTCTCGGCGAGCTTGTAAGGCAGGGTGACGCCCGCGCCGGCGTAGGTGTAGGTGTTGTGCTTGCCGGGGCCGCCGTTCGAGTAGCCGTAGTAGCCGGAGAAATCGAGGGACGTGCCGAGCTGCTCGATGGCGACGCTGTAGCCCAGCGAGGCCTGCAGCGCGAGGTTGTCCAACGCCCAGTCATAGTAGGCGTAGAACGACGGCGTGAAGCCGGAGAACTCGCCCTTCACACCAACGTAGGACTCGTAGGTGTCGTGACGGTCGGGAGCCGTGAGGTGAGCGCCGGCGCTCTTGGTCGGGTAATAGTAGAGGGTGGAGCCGACGTCGAGGGTGACGCCCTCGGCGAGGGTGAATCCGTAGCCGACGTAAAAGTCGGTCTCCTCACTGATGTCGCCCTGGCGGACGGGGACGTTGACCCAGGAGCCGAAGTAGAGGTCCTGGACGGCGACCTCGACGGAGGGCTGGAGGGAGGTGCTGGCGAGAACCTGGCCGCGCCACACGTATTTGCTGGCGAAAGTGACGTCCGTCGTCACCGAGTAGGAACGGGCTTCCGCGTCGGCGGCTTTCACCGAGAGAACCGTCGCGAGGACGGCGAGAATGCTGAGTGCTTTTTTCATGATTGTTTGGGTGGGTTGTTTTGCCGGATTGACGACAATGCGCGGGAAGTTCGGGCAGGGACGCGGGGATTTCAAGCCTTGTTTGCGTTTTGCCGGGAAACGGGGGCGCGGACGGTTTTCCGGTTTGCGCGGGCGCGGCGGCGTAAGTCTCCTCGCGGCATGAGAATCAGCGGTGGAGCGGCTCGCGGCGTCACGCTCGGAGCGCCGGGCGGAACGCTCGTGCGCCCGGCGACTGACCGGCTGCGGCAGGCGGTCTTCTCCTCCCTCGCGGCGGTGGTGCCGGGGGCTGTTTTCGCGGACTTGTTCGCGGGGAGCGGAAGCTACGGGCTGGAGGCGTTCAGCCGCGGCGCGTCCGGCGGCGTCTTCGTCGAGCGCAACACCCGCGCCCTCGCCTGCCTGCGCCAAAACATCGCCGCCGTCTGCAAAAGCGCGCGCCGCGGCGCGGAATCGCTGCGGACGCTCCCGATGGACGCGCTGGCGTGGCGCGGCGGGGACGGCGCGCCGCCCGACCTGGTTTTCGCGGACCCGCCCTACGCCGTCGCGGAGGACGTCGCGGACGCGCTTTTCGCGAACATCGCGGAGGCGACGCGCGGGAAGCCCGGCGCCGTGGTCGTCTTCGAGCTGCCGGGGGAAATGGAACTCCGTCCGGCTGGCTGGCGCCTTGTCCGGCGTCTGGGCGGCGGCGCGCGGCAGCCGTCGGCGGCGTTCTTCGCGCGGGAATGACGCGCCGCCTATCCCGGCGGCCAGCCGAGCTTGCGCCCGGCAAGCAGGTGGACGTGGAGGTGCGGCACGGTCTCGCAGGCGTCGGGACCGTTGTTGACCACAAGGCGGAAGCCGCCGCCAAGCCCGAGTTTCCGGGCAAGGGCGCCGGCGGTGACGACCAGATGTCCGAGCGTCTCGGCGTCGGAGGGCGCGCTTTCGGAAACGCGCGGGATGACGCGCTTCGGGATGAGGAGCAGGTGCGTGGGCGCCTGGGGCGCGATGTCGCGGATGACGATGCAGCGGTCGTCCTCGTGCTCGATGGCCGCGGGGATTTCGCGCGCGATGATTTTCTCGAAAAGGGTCGGGTTCACGCCGCGGAGCAAAAGGCGGCGGCGGCTTGTCGCGCCACAAAAAACACGGGCGCGGGCGCCGTCAGAAGGCGAAGCCGGCGTCGCCCTTCGGCGCGAGGGGCTTTTCCCGGAAGGGTTCGGCGCGGCCGTGGACGGCGAGGGGGCGGACCTGGATGGCCTTGTCCGGCGTGACGGGGCAGACGTATTCGCAGCCGCCGCAACCGATGCAGAGTTCGGGCGCGATTTTCGGAATGCTCAAAACGAGGCCCTTGCGCGGGGAATACAGCGCCATCTCGATCGCCCGCGTGGGGCAGTGCTCGCCGCAGGCGCCGCACTCGGAGCCATTGGTGACGACCACGCAGCGCTCGCGCGCGAAATGAGCGATGCCGACCTGCGCGAGTTTCTTGTCCTCAAGCGGCAGCTTCCGAATGGCGCCGGTGGGGCAGACCTCGCCGCAGCGGACGCAGTCGTAAGTGCAGAAGCCGGAGGCGAAATCGAGGCGGGGCTTGAGCATCCCGCGCGGGCTGCCGTAGGCGAACAGCGAGATTTGGAGGACTTTTCCGGGGCATTCGCTGACGCAGAGGGAGCAACCGGTGCAGATGTCGAGGAAACGCCGGAGGCTTCCGGCGCCGGGGGGGCAGACGCCGCCGGCGGGGGCGTCCGCGGCGGCGGCGGGCGGCGCCAGGAGTTTTCCGGCGGCAAGCCCCGTGGCGGCGGAGGCCGCGAGGGCGGCGGTGGTCTGGAGGAACTGGCGGCGGGGTTGTTGGGAAATTCCCCCCGCCGGAGGCGCGGCGGCTTGTCGCCTCCACGCCCAACCGAGGCGGATGGCGTTGTGTTCGCAGGCCTGGAGGCAGTCGTAGCAGGCGACGCAGCGGGAGGCGTCAACGGTGTGGCGGCGCAGGTCAATGCAGCCGGCCTTGCAGGAGAGGGCGCAGTCGCCGCAGTTCACGCAGTTGGCGGTGTTGATGGAAAGGCGGAGGGCGGCGCGCCGGGAGACGCAGCCGAGGAGCGTCCCGACGGGGCAAAGGGTGTTGCACCAGAGGCGCCCGCGGCGGAACGCCATGAGGGAGATGACAAGGACGGTCAGCGCGGCGACGGCGGCGACCCAGAGTTCCGCGGGGACGCCCTCGCGGGTGTAAATGGACCACCAGCCGCGGGCCTCGCCAATCCGGGCGACGAGGTTGTTGGCAACACCGGCGGCGGGGCGTCCGAGGGCGGACATCGCGCGCCCGAAAAGGCTGAACGGGGAAAGGACGGACATCGCCCACGCGCCCCAGCCGGCGGCCATTGAAAAGACGACCGCGCAGAGGACGGCGAGGCGCGCGCGGCGCCATTCGGGGGACAAGCCGCCGCCGGGGGTTTTGCGGCGGCGCTTTAAAAGCATGGCGGCGCGGCGGACGATGTCCTGCCAGATGCCGAGGGGGCACATCGCGGAGCAGAAAACGCGCCCGGCAAGGAGCGCGAGAAGGAGCAGCGCGGGGAACAAAAACAGCGCCGGAAGCCAGGGGTGGAGGGCGTCGGTCGCGGCGGTTTTCCAGCCGTATTGGAGGGAGGCGAGGAGGCGCGCGAGCGGGGCGGGGAGCCAGCCGAGGCCGCAGAGGGCGGCGGACAGGCCGCCGAAAAACACAAGGGCGGAGAGCAGGCGGAGCGGTTTCAGGAGGGAAAAACGCCGGGTGTGTTTTCGCGTGGGAAGCCCCGTGCTCATGGCGCGCAACTTGCCCGCGCCGCGCCGCGAGAAAAGCCAAATGCGCGCCCGCGCG
>JAISTY010000109.1 GCA_031272375.1 Opitutaceae bacterium
GCGGCGTGTTCTCATCCTGCGGCTCCGTCGCGGGCGTTCCGAAAACATGCGAGGACGCCGCGTAAAACAGGCGCGTCCGCGGCGAGACCCGCGCCATCGCCGACAGGAAATGCAGCAGCCCGCGCACGTGAACCGCGTGACTGCGCCCGAACAATTCAAGCTCCGCGCTCCGCAGCGACTTGTCCTCCGCCGAATGATGGTAGGCCGGCAGGTAATAGCATTCGTCCGGCTGTGTTTTTTGAAGCAACGCCAGCACCGGTTCGGGGCGCAAAATGTCCACCGCATCCCGATCCTCCGCGCCCGGTTGCCATGTCTTGTTCCGGCCAACGCAAACCACCCTGTCGCCGCGACGCGCCAGCAGTTGCGACAACAAGGTGCCGTCCTGCCCGCCCGCGCCAATGATGAGGGAGGTTTTCACCCGACGACGTGGATTTCGGGCAGCGGAAACAGGAGTTTCCCGCCGCGTTGGAGGTAGGCGGCCTCGCGCCGGAGGATGTTCGCTTTGAAATGCCAGGGCAGAACCATGAGGCAATCCGGCCGCCGCGCGTGCCCCTCGGTCTCGGAAATGATGGGGATTTCCGTCCCCGGCGTGACGCAGCCGAACTTGTCCGGGTTGACCTCCAGAATCGCCGGCAGCAGCTCCGGCGTGATGCCGCAGTATTGCAAAATGACATTGCCCTTCGTGGACGCGCCGTAGCCGAGCGCGCGTTTGCCCGCGCGTTTCAACTCCCGCAACTTGTCCGGCAACTCCTCCCGGTGCCGCAGCACGCGTTCCCTGAACCGCCCGAAGGCGGCGCCGTTCTCAAGCCCCAGCTCCGCCTCCTCACGCAACAACCCGCCGACCGCCTCCGCCGCCTCGGGAAACGCGGAATCCCGATGCGCGACCGTCACCGCGAAACTGCCGCCGTTGATGTCGTTGGTCCGCGCATCAATGATTTTCAACCCCGCCCTGTCCGTCATCCACTTGATTTGCTTGAGCGCGTAATACTCCAGATGCTCGTGGCAAATGGTGTCGTAGGCGTTGGTCTTGAGCATGAGCGGCAGATAACTCTGCTCCAGGTGCCAGATGCCGTCGGGCGCGAGCGCCTCGCGGATTTGCCCGACGAACTCCAGCGGCGCCTGCAAATCGTAAAACATGGCGATGGAGCTGATGAGCCTCGCCTTCGCGCCACCAACCGCCGCCGAAAACGCCCCGCCGGAAAAGAAATCCACCACAAGCCGGACGCCGTCCTGATAGTGATGCCGGAACTTTTCCGCCGACGGGTCAAAGCCGACGCGCGTGGTTTCCGCCGGGTAAAACCCCAACGAGGTGCCATCGTTGCTCCCGATGTCCAGAACGACATCGCCGGGCTGGAGCGGGCGCAGTTTTTGCAAAAAAGCGGCCTTGGCGCGCAAATGCTCAATCATGGATGTGTTCAGTCCGGAGCGATACCCATAGTCCGGCCCGTAAAGCATCCGCGGGTTGTAATTGTGCCTCAACTGAACCAGCCCGCACCGCGGACATTGGACAATCTCAAGCGGCGTGGAAGGCAGCCCCCCCCCCCGGCGGCAGGGAAAATGCCTGTGAAACAATGACTTCCGAGATCCAGCAAGGAACCCAAATCCGCGCCCTCGCAAATTCTGCACGTGTTGATGGAGTAATACATAATAAATACGCCCCCGAAGATAATTCCATGCCGCGCAAAACCGTGAGAATTGTAAAGCCCGCTTTACGATTCTCACGCTTTCAGAGATGCCCGGCTCCGAAAAACAGCCCGTTTACGGTTGGCCCACTATCCAATTGGAAAACAGAATATTAAAACACGCCCTGACTAATTTTCAGTCGCGCCGCAAATTAGTCGGAAATCATAAAACAAAATTGTCTCCAATGGGTTCCGCTTTGTCTGAAACCCATCGCCCGTCGCGCCACGGCGCAAGCCCCCCCGCCTCTTCCTTTTTCCTGCTGGCGCCCCGCGCGTTCCTTTCCCAGAAAACACCCATGAACATCGCCATCACCGGCGCCACCGGCTTCATCGGCGGACACCTGCTCCGCGAACTCGCCGCCACCCCGCACACCCTCGCCGTCATCACGCGTCCGTCCTCGCCAACGCCCACGCTGCCCGCGCGGGTAACCGCCCTGCCCTTCGACCTCACCGGTGCCGGCGCCGACGCCTTCGCGCGCCTCGGCTCGCCCGACCTCCTCATCCACCTCGCCTGGGGCGCCCTCGGCGATTTCCAGTCGCCCGCGCACATGACGGACGAGCTGCCTCTTCATTTTAATTTCCTCCGCGCCCTCGTCACCGGCGGTCTCCCGCGCCTCGTGGTCGTCGGCACCTGCTTTGAATACGGTCTGCAAAACGGCGGACTTTCCGAGGACGCCCCCTGCGACCCTGTCACTTGGTATGGCCTCGCGAAACTCTCCCTCCTGCGCCAGCTCCAACTCCTCCAGCGCGCCCATCCCTTTGAACTCCTCTGGCCGCGCCTCTTCTACCTCCACGGCGACGGGCAGCCCCGCAATTCCATCCACGCGCAACTCATGCGCGCCATCGCCGCCGGCGACCGCGAGTTCCCCATGTCCGCCGGCGAGCAACTCCGCGACTACCTGCCCGTCACCGAGGTCGCCCGCCTCCTCGCGCGCCTCGCGACCTCGCCGGCGACGGGCGTCGTCAATGTCTGCTCCGGCCGCCCCGTCTCCCTCCGCCGCCAGGTGGAAACGTGGATCGCCGAACGCGGCGCCTCCATCGTGCCGCTCCTCGGCCGCTACCCTTACCGCGACTACGAGCCGCTCGCCTTCTGGGGTTCCACCCGCCGCCTGCAAACCCTCCTGCCGCCCGCGGGGGAAAAAAAACGTTAACCCTTTCACATCCCGCCATGTCCTCCCTCAAAACCGCCGCGCTGACCGCGCTCCTCGCCTCCATTCCGCCCGCCGTCGCCGCGGCCCAAAACGCCCCCGCGCCCGACCCGCAGCGCGCCTTCAACTACCACAAACAATCCGAGGCCATGCTCCAGGAACAGGCGCGCGTCGTCTCCGCCCAGGCCCTCGCCGTCCTCGCCGCCCACCCGCCGTCCGCCTCCCCCTCCCCCGAACGCCTCCTCGCGCTCTTCGCCCTCGACGCCCTCCTCCACGACACCCGCCTCGACAAATCCCCCGCCTTCCTCGACGCCATGGACGCCCTCGCCGCCCGTGTCGCCGCCACCCTCGACGGCCCCGCCCCGACCGTCCCCCTCCGCGTCATCCGCTTCTACAACCACGGCTTCATCCTCCAAACCCCCTCCGTCACCCTCGCCATTGACCTCGTCCGCGGCGGCAAAAACGTCATCAACGGCATTGACGAGCAACCCTTCGTCAGCGAGGCCGCCATGCGGCGGGTTGTCGAACGCTGCGACGCCCTCCTCATCTCCCATCCCCACAACGACCACGCCGACCTCCGCGTCGCCGAGCTGTTCGCCGCCGCCGGCAAACCCGTCGTTGCCCCGCCCGGCCTCTGGGAGGCCTCCCCCAGCCACGGCGCCGCCGCCGATGTCAAAGGCCGCCCCGTCGCCCCCGACGCCGCCCGCTTCGCCGCCATCGCCCCGAAACTCATCCGCCCCCGCGCCGCCGACGCCACCGCCCCCGCCGACATCACCCTCAACCTCCCCCTCAAAAACCGCGCCGTCGCCGTCCGCGCCTACCCCGGACACCAGGGCAAAGTCCCCAACAACGTCCACGCCATCACCACGCCCGAAGGCAAAACCGTCCTCCACACCGGCGACCAGGACGGCAAGGGCGACGACCTCGCCTGGCTCCTCAAAATCCACGAGCAGCAGCGCGTGGACGTCTTCCTCCCCCAATGCTGGATGTCCCGGCTGCCCCTCGTCACCAAAGGCGTCGCCCCCGCGCTCGTGCTCCCCGGACACGAGAACGAAATGGGCCACACCATAGACCACCGCGAATCCTGGTGGCAAAGCGTCCTCCGCGTCCAAAACCTCACCGCCCCCGCCATCCTCACCGCCTGGGGAGAACACGTTGACATCCCGTAAGCCCGAAAAAAAATCATCCCCAACATTAATATCCACAATAGTTTGCAATTCCGCCCCGAAAAAAATCCAAAATCCCTGTTGACGGAGGGTGCCGCGTCCCTATTCCTCCGCGACATCAGTTTAACACTTCTCCCGCATAGCGGGAGTTTTGGGGTAACTAAGAAAGCAAATGGCCGGTCGCTTAGGGGTAGGCGACCGGCCAACTTTTTTCCAAAAAACGAACCGCCGCGCGGCTATCTCCCCTTCTCCAACGCCCGCTCCCCGCGCTCCGCCCGCGCCCGCCGACGCTCCGGCTGAAACGGCTTCAAAAACGCCTCCTGGAAATCGTAGCCCGTCGCGAAGTCCTCGCGCCGGTCCGTCTCCGATTTGCTGCACAGCTGGTATTCAATCAGGTTGAAGACCACCTCCCCGAAATCCGCGCAGCAACGGATGCCCCACGACGCCAGCACTGTCGCCGTCAGCGGCCCGAATTGCGCCAGCGCGAACTCCCTCAACCCCTCCAGCACCTCCGCCGGCGAAAGCTGCCGCGTCTGCCCCTTCGCCCGCTTCTCCCGCTTGCGCGCCGCCTCCACGCAAAAGGACAGCCCCTCCCTCACAAACCCGTAGGCCTGCCCCGCGTAACGGGGATCCTCCTTGCGTATCAGCGTGACGATTTCGGTGAAGTCCAGTTCGGCCATAAATGGGCGGGCACCATGCACACCCGGCCCGCCCGTGCAACACGCAACCCGCGTTTTCCGCCCGCCGCACCGCGGAAATTTTCCAATGAAAAACACCCGCGCCCCCGAAAATCCCCTTGCCCGCGCCCGCCCCGCCCCCACCTTCCGCCCCCAACCGGACTCCCGGCAAATCCCTCAACTCACCCAATCCCTCCCATGAAAAAAACATCCCGCCGCACCGCCGGCTTCACCCTCATCGAACTCCTCACCGTCATCGCCATCATCGGCATCCTGGCGGGCATCATCATCCCCACCGTCGGCAACGTCCAGGAACGCGCCCGCCGCACCACCGACCTCTCCAACATGAAACAGGTCATCCAGGGCGCCATCATCTACGCCAACGACAACAACGGCGCCTTCCCAAAGGTTGAGGACAAACTCTCCAGCAGCGAAACCTCCAACCAGAAAACCACCATCTACCGCTGGATCGGCATCATCGCCAAAAACG
>JAISTY010000156.1 GCA_031272375.1 Opitutaceae bacterium
CACCGGCACCCTCACCCTCGACGCCTCCGCCGCCATCAACAACTTCCGCATCCTCCTCTCCGCCGCCCCCACGCTCACCTTCTCAAGCCTCGCCATCGGAACAACTTGGGATCTGCTCACCGCCGACGGCGGCATCGTCTTCACCAACCTCTCCGGACAAACCGCCGCCGAATTTGTCGCCTCCTGGAAAGCCGTCTCCTACTTCACCGCCTCCGCCGAGGCCCTCCTCAACCGATTCGGCGACGCCGCCGACCTCGGCGAATTCGTCCTCAAACTCTCCGCCGACTCCAAGACCCTCCAACTCGTCCTCGCCAGCGCCGGTCTCGACGAATATTACTGGAACACAAACACTTCCGGCTCATGGAACGAAGTCTCCAACTGGCTCGACGACACCGGCACCACCGCCACCACCTTCCCCAACCGCCCCGACACCGACGTCTTCTTCACCTCCAACCAAACCCCCGGCGGCGGCCTCGCCGACCTCAACAGCGGAACCTACACCGTCGGTGAGATTTACATTGACTCCGGCAACGCCGCCGACGGCTTCCGCCTCACCAACGGCACCCTCGTCTTCGACAACCCCAAAAACCCCCTCAACCGCTCCATCATCGAACACTACGACACCTCCGGTCCCAACGACGAAATCTCCGCCAACCTCGTTCTCAACAACGACTTGATGATCCTGCATTCCGCCGGCAACTCCCTCCTCATCAGCGGCTCCATCACCGCCAACACCTCCGCCCCCTCCGCCACCCAAAACCTCATCATCGGCGGCGACTCCGACACCGCCGTCATTGATGGCAACCCCGGCGCCGCCACCTTCCTCACCTCCCCCGACAGCGACCTCGGCCCCGGCAACCTCCAGATGGACAACGGCGCCCTCTTCCTCGCCGCCGTTGACGCGCATCTCATTGCAAACCAAGCCACTGTCTCCGCCACCGCCGCCATCGGCGGCAACGGCACCTTGTCCGCCAACCTCATCATGGAGTCCCGCGACTCCGCCATCATCATCACCGGTCGCGATGGCGCCAAGTGGTTCGACACCTTCAAGTTAAAAGGCGACACCCTCGCCCCCGACGGCTTCGCCCTCTACCTCGACGCCGACTTCTCCAACGTCAATATCAGCAAAGGCGCGACCACCGGCGGCATCATCGGCGCCAACCCCACCGCCGCCAACCCCACCGGCAACCCCGACGGCTACCAACTCTTCAACATGAGCTACGCCTCCAACCTCTTCCTCGACGGCAGCTTGTTCAACAACCAAACCGCCGAATACACTATCAACATCAACAACATCGGCGGCAGCATCAGCATCACCGACTGGACGCTGCACCGTCCCCTCGGCAATCGTGAAGCCGCCGGCTTCCTCCTCCTCACCGTCACCGGCGACATGGAGCAAGGCACCTGGAACCTCCTCGGCCTCAACGCCTCTGACGGCTGGAGCCTCCAATGGATGGACAACGCCGAAGGCCACCACCAACTCTGGCTTTTTTATGCGAACCCCGTCCGCATCCCCGAACCCGCCACCACCGCCCTCCTCTTCGGTCTCATCGTGGTTTTGTTTCACCACAAAGGGCACAAAGGGCATCACAAAGGGCACAAAGTTCCCAATCCGTTGAACAGAAGATAAAAAGAACAAACGTAAATCTGTGCAAATCGGCGGAATCTGTGGATAAAAGAACTTTGGCTCGGCTTGGTTCGTCTTCGTGTGAGACAAAAGTCACCACGCGAAGACGAGGCGCGCGAAATACGTCGTGTCGAGACGCTCGGTCGCGGGAACCGGCGTGCTCGTGTAGTCGTTGGAAATCCCAACACGGAATTTCCACAACGCCTTCTTCAACGGCAGCTCATAGTAGCTTTCGTGATGAATCACGTAATCGCTGAACTTCGCCACGCTCGGCACATAGCTGATGTGCGTGACGATTTTGGAGTCCGAAAACGTCCACTCGTGGTCGAGGCCGAAGTCGAGGCCGAGGTCGTTGAAATCCTCCACGCGCGGACCGCCGGCGGGCTGCTCGTAGCTCTCAAAGCGGTGCGAAAGACCGGCGCGGAACGAGAGCAGGTGCTTGGGTTGGTTGATGAGTTTGTGGCCGAGACCCGCGGCGGCGACGTTCGTGAACTCAATCGCCTTCACCCGGTCGAAACCCAGCTCGTCGCGCACATACCAGAACGTGTTCTCCGAAATAGTGTGGTTGTATTCCCCTCCGAAACGAAACTGGTCGGCCGACTTCGTGTCCTCCGCGGGCGCGGGCACCGAAATTTTCTGGTAGTTGTAGGCGGTGTAGAGACGGAGACGGTCAACGGGGCCGGTCAGCGTGGCCGAGGCGGACAAGCTGCCGCCGAACTGCTCGCTCGTGCCCGTCTTGCCGGCAACGTCGAGCGCCACCTCGAAGGCCCATTTGCGTTTTTGCGCCTCAACGTCGGGGTCGGGCGCGCCGACGTCCCAGCCGCGCGCGATTTTGTCCAGCGCGGCAGGTTGTCCGCCCACCGTGAGAACGCCGCCGGCGGTGGTCTCAAGGACGCCCCGCAACAAGCTGCCGTCGGCAAGCCGGATGTTGAGCGGCGCCACCGTGGAAACACGCCCGATGTCGGCGATTTTGACGTCCACCGCCCCGGCAAAGGGGGTGTCAAGCGTCACGCTTCCGGCGGCGATGGCCTTGACGGTTCCGTTGAGGACGGAGCCGGACTTGGTGGTGATCGTGTCGGCGGCGGCGGTGCCGGCGAGGGCCGCGACAAGGGCGAGGATGCGGGTTGTTTTCATGGGTGAAGTTGAAGGACGCGGACAAAAGGAAGCCGGCGGATGTTGGCGATGTTTTTTGCGGCTCACACCTCCGCGGGATACGCGAGCGGGCCGCGCGTCAGAATGTCGGCGCCGTGAACGCTGTGGCGGACGCCCGCGAGCCGCGGCGCCTGGTCGGGCGTCGCCGGCTGGAGGCCGGAAAGCGCGGGCGTGGAGCGGTCGTCGGCGAAAATCAGCGGGGCGGTGTAGGCGAAAAGATAGTCGAGCTGGCGCGCGCGAAGCAGTTCGCCGAGCAGAATGCCGCCGCCTTCCACATAAACGCCCGTCACACCCTCCTCCGCGCAACGGCGGCGGAAATCGCTGAAATCCACACGCGCGCCGGCGGCTTCGAGCATCCAGACTTGGACGCCTTTTTCGCGGAACTTGCGGACGTAGCCATCGCCGCAGCGGGTCGTGGTGACGACGGTGGTGCGCTCGCGGAAGGCGTCGTTGTAGAGGTGCAGGGAGTCGAGGGCGGACGCGGTGCGGAGGAGGCCGTCGAAGACGAAGCGGCGGGGGCAGACAACGGGCGCGTCGGCGGCGGCGTCCGCCGCGGAGGGAAAAAAAAGGTCGGGCTGCGACAAGCCGCCGCCGGGCGCCGGCTGGCGGGCGGTGAGGCGGGGGTTGTCCTTGAGCGCGGTCATGGCGCCGACCGCGATCGCCGGAAAAAGACGGCGCCAGTGGTGGACGTCGGCGCGGGCGGCCTCCGAGGTTATCCAGCGGGACCGCCCAGCGCGCGTGGCGATTTTGCCATCCAGGGTCGTCGCGATTTTCCCGGCGATGAGCGGCGCGCCCGCCGTGATCCAGTGGTTGAAAATGAGGTTCAGGTCCGCGCAGTCGTCGGCAAGCACGCCGGGGACGACCTCGACGCCGGCGTCGCGAAGGACGGCAAGGGCGCGTCCGGCGTGGGCGGGGTTGGGGTCGGTGGCGCCATAGACGACGCGGCGGATGCCGGAGCGGATGATCGCCTCGCAACAGGAACCGGTGCGGCCCGGCGTG
>JAISTY010000127.1 GCA_031272375.1 Opitutaceae bacterium
TGAGCCCGACCGCGCCCGCCGCCGAACCGCCCGAACTCACGCTCCGCCTCGCGACCCAGGAATGGGAATTCGAGCAGATCCACCGCCTCAACTACCGCACCTTCGTGGAGGAGATTCCGCAGCACGCGCGCAATCCCGAAGGGCGGCTTGTGGACCGTTTCCACGCGGAGAACACCTACATTGTCGCCCTGCAGGGGCCGCGGCTCGTCGGCATGATGGCGCTTCGCGCCAAGCGGCCGTTCTCCATAGACTCCAAGCTGCCCGACCTCGACCAATACCTCCCCAAGGGGCGCGTCGCCGTCGAGGTGCGGCTTCTCGCGGTGGAGGCGGACGCGCGCAAGACGACGCTGTTCCCGGCGCTGTTCGACTACGCCGTGAAGCACTGCCTCGCGGAAGGCTACGACATCGCGGTCATCTCCGGGACGACGCGGCAGCTGAAACTTTACCGGCACCTTGGGTTCGTGCCCTTCGGTCCGCTGGTGGGCACGGCGGAGGCGAGCTACCAGCCGATGTATCTGACGCTCGAATCCTACGGGAAGACGCTGCAGCGCTCCGCCGTCATGCGGGACACCTTTCACGACATGCCGCGCGAGCACCACGAGCTGAATTTCCTGCCCGGCCCCGTGACGATCGCGCCGGAGGTGCGCAAGGCGTTCTCGCTGCCCCCCGTCTCGCACCGCGGGAAGGTTTTTTTGTCCAAGATGGCGGAGACGCGCGCGGCCCTCTGCCGCCTGACCAACGCCCCCGAGGTGCAGATTCTCCTCGGCTCCGGCACGCTGGCCAACGAGGTCGTCGCCGCCCAGCTCTCGCTGATGGACGCGACCGGGCTGGTGCTTTCCAACGGCGAGTTTGGCGAGCGCCTGGCGGCGAACGCGCGGCGCGCGCGGCTCCGGTTCGACTGGATGCGGATCGGCTGGGGCGAGACCTTCGACCTCGCGCAGGTCGAGCACTTCATGAGCCGGCTCCCCCGCGGCGGCTGGGTCTGGCTCGTCCACAACGAGACCTCCACCGGCGTGCTCAACCCCTTTGACGAGATCAAAAGCCTGTGCGCCGCCCAGGGCCTGCATCTTTGCGCCGACTGCATCAGCTCCATCGGGGCGATGCCGGTTGATCTCGCGGGCGTCCGTCTCGCGACCTGCGCCAGCGGGAAAGGCATCGGCTCGTATCCCGGACTCTCGATGGTTTTCCACGACTACCACCCGACGCCGAAGCCCGACACGCTGCCCGGCTACCTCGACCTTGGGTGGTGGGCGCGCAACAACAGCATCCCGCACACGCATTCCTCCAACCTTCTCAACGCCCTCAACGTCGCCGTCCGTCAGGCCACGCCGGAGCGCATGGAGCGCATCCGCCGGAACATGGAGCGCGTCCGCGCCGAGCTCGCGCAGTGCGGCCTCCGCATGCTGGCCCCGGAGAACGCCGCCAGCCCCGTCGTCGTCACGCTGGTTCCCGACGAACCCGGACTCGCGGCGATCATCGGGGAGGAGCTGGAGATGCGCGGCTACTGGCTCAGCTACCGCAGCGCGTATCTGTTGGAGAAGAACTGGATCCAGATCGCGCTGCTGGGCGACCCCTCGGAGAAGAGCATAGACAAGCTGCTGAACATCATGCGTTTGGCGAGCGCGCGGCTGCGGGGGAAAGGCAAAGGTTGACGGGGTGTCATTACACAGAGATCACAGGGGGAGGACGGAGGACACGGAGATTTTAACCACTGATGGATACTAATTTAACACTAATCCAAACCGGATTAACGCCCTCCCGCCATGAGCCATTGCATTTATCCCGGCACTTTTGATCCCGTCACCAACGGGCACCTTGACGTTTTGCGGCGCGCGGCGCGGCTGTTCGACAAGGTCACCGTGGCCGTCGCCGTTGGCGGCGCGAAGAACACGCTGTTCAGCGCGGAGGAGCGGCTTGGGCTGCTGCGCGTGGCGGCGGCGCGGCTTCCGAATGTCACGGCGACGGTTTTCGACGGGTTGCTGATAGACTTCGCGCTCTCGCAAAAGGCGACGGCGATCATCCGCGGGCTGCGGGCGGTGTCCGACTTTGAATACGAATACAACATGGCGCTGATGAACCGGCACCTGCACGGGCACATCGAGACGATCTTCGTGATGCCCCACGAGCAATACAGCTACATCTCCTCGACCCTCGTGAAGCAGGTCGCGCAATACGGCGGCGACATTTCGCCGTTCGTCCCCCGCAACGTCTCCGCGGCCCTCAAGCGCGCCTGCGGGAAAAAGCGCGCCGGCTGACGCAACCAGGCGGCGCGCCCCTCGCAAATAACCCGTTGCAACACCCCCGCGCCCCGCGCAACGTCCCGCGCTGACAACCGCGCCCGCCGCGCGCGAACCGCCCGCATTCTCCCATGAAAAAACTCCTCGTTCTCCTCGTCCTTCTCGGCGCCGCCGGAGCCGCCGGATATTACTATTGGAAAAACGCCTCCGCGCCGAAGCCCAGCTTCATCACCGCGGAGGTCACCAAGGCCGACATCGTGCAGTCCGTCACCGCCACGGGGGATTTGCAGCCCGTGCTGACGGTGGAGGTTTCCTCGCAGATCAGCGGGATCATCACGGAGGTGCTTGTGGACTACAACAGCCCCGTGAAGCAGAACGCCGTCCTCGCGCGGATAGACCCCGCCACCTACGAGAGCAAACTGGCGCAGGCGAACGCGCAGCTCGCCAACACGCGCGCCAACCACCAGCTCGTCACCCTCAACGCGACCCGCATCCGCCGCCTCTTCGACGAGAAACTCGTTTCGCAGCAGGACCTCGACCAGGCCGACGCGCAGCTCGCCCAGGCCGACGCCCAGCTTCAGATCCAGCAGGCCGCCGTTGACACCGCCAAGACCGACCTCGAGCGCTGCACGCTTTACTCGCCCGTTGACGGCATCGTCCTCGACAAGCTCGCCGAGGTCGGGAAGACCGTCGCCGCCTCCTTCAACGCCCCCACGCTCTTCACCCTCGCGGAGGATTTGAAGAAGATGCAGATCCAGGCGGCGGTTTCCGAGGCCGACATCGGCGCCGTCGAGGTGGGGCAGTTTGTCAATTTCACCGTGGACGCCTACCCCGACCGGCAGTTCCGCGGCAAAGTCTCCCAGATCCGCAACAACCCCGTCACCGTGCAGTCGGTCGTCACGTATTCGACCATCATCGAGGTCAAGAACGACGACCTGAAGCTCAAGCCCGGCATGACGGCCAGCGTTTCCATCATCACCGCGCGCAAGCCCGGCGCGACGCGCATTCCCAACGCCGCCCTCCGCGTCCGCATTCCCGATGCGCTGCTGCCGCAAACGGACGCCGCGCCCGGCAACGCCACCGCCGCGGCGGGCGACGCCGTTGACATGGCGGCCGTCCGCAAACTCCAAGTCGAACTCGGCATCAACAGCCTCCGCCGCCTGGCGCCGACCGACCGCGAACGGCTCGTTAAAACCGCGGAGGAACGCGGCGTCCGCCTCCCCGCCCGCGTGCTCAACCCCGCAGCCGAACAAGCCGCCGTCACCACCCGCACCGTCTATAAACTGGCCGGCACCGCGGAAAAGCCGCTCGTCGAGGCCGTCACCGTCAAACTCGGCATCACGGACGGCTCCGGCACGGAGGTGTTGGAAGGGCTTGCGCCCGGCGACGCGGTGATCACCAGCGCCTACCTCACCGGGGCGACGACCGCCGCCGCCCCCGCCAGCAACCCCCTCTCCGGCGGCCCCCAACGCCGACGGTAAAATCATTTTAACCACTAATTTTCACTAATTTAACACTAAT
>JAISTY010000198.1 GCA_031272375.1 Opitutaceae bacterium
GCGCGCCGCGGCGGGGGCGTCGCCACCGGAGCCTTTTGTTTGCGCGCCGTGTTGTGGCGCGTCCGCAAGCGCGGAGGGCACGGAGGGGGCGGAGCGGGCGAGGGTGGCGAGGGAGCGGATGTCGGGGACTTCGGGGGCGGGGTGGGTGTTGTCGGCGGCGGCTTGTCGGAGGTGTTGTTGGTAGAGGTGGAGGAGGCCGCGGTGGGAGACGTGGTCCTCGATGGTGGCGTCGCGGCAGGGGCGTGTGTAGATGGTGATGAGGGGGCCGCCGGCTGGGGTTTGGAGGATTTGGCCGTTGGAGGCGGCGGCGAAGCCGAGGCCGGTGCCGATGGTGATGGCGAGGACGTTGGGGTGTCCGGCGGCGTTGCCGTGGCGCATTTCGCCGAGGAGGAAGGCGTGGGCGTCGCAGATGAAGCGGAGGGGGAGGGTGGCGGTTTCGGGGAGGTGTTTGGCGAGGGCGTCGCGGAGGTTGAGGCCGCGGATGGAGGGGAATTTGTGGGGCATGAGGGAGGTGGCGTTGGCGTAGTCGAAGGGGCCGGGGGTGGAGACGGCGATGGCGGCGAGGCGGAGGCCGGCGGCGGAGGCGTCGGCGAGGGCGGAGCGGATGACGGAGGCGTAGGCGGCGAGGATTTCGTCGGCGGGGGCGTTGGAGTTGACAGGGGTGGAGCGGAGGGAGCCGCGGGCGATGGCGCCGTCGGGGAGGACGAGGGCGGATTTGAAGAAGGTGCCGCCGGCATCAAGGGAGAGAGTGGCGGGGTGCATGAAATTAGAAATTGGAAATTAGAAAATGTGGAAGTAGGTGCGGGGGTGGTGGATAGGAGTTGCGGGGCCTGTATGACTTGCAGGACTTACAGGCTGGTGGTGGCGGGCGGTGTGGCGGCGGCGGGCGGGGTTATTTGAGGCGGGATTTGTGGCCGATGGCGGGTTGTTTGCCGGTGTTGCGGATGGTGTAGGGGCCGACGGAGGCGGGGACGACGATGACGTCGAGGTAGCGCATGGTGAAGGCGCGGGAGGGGTCGGCGGCGGGTTCGACGGTGACGGTTTCGCCGTCAACGAGGGCGAGGACGTGGAAGCGTTCGCGGTTGCCGGCGCGGGTGTCGTCGGGGGCGGATTTGCCGGCGGCGATTTCGAGGCGGCGGAGGGAGAAGTAGGTTTTCGGGTTTTCGCCGACGAGCCATTCGCTCCAGCCCTCGCCGGAGACGGTGCCGCCGGAGACGTTTTGGGAGGCGCGGAGGGGGTCGCCGTCGCCGCGGAGGAGTTTGGGTTCGGGGACGAGTTCGGCGACGACGTTGGGGGCGACGCGGGAAGGGTCGAGGGCGTTGGCGCCGTGCCAGGTGTGGATGGGGCGGGGGACGCCATCAATGTCGGCGCGGAGGTAGTCGTAGAGTTTGTAGGTGTAGGAGCCGATGGTGAGGGAGCCGATTTCGAGGACGACCTGGTTCTGACCGGAGGCGTGGATGGTGCCGCCGGGGAGGATGAGCTGGGTGCCGGGGCGGGAGGGGACGGCGTTGACGAATTTGTCGTGGTCGAAGGGTTTTTTGGAGGTTTCGGAGAGGCGGGCCTCGCGGAGGAGGTCGTCCTTGGTGGTGCCTTGTTTGAAGCCGAGGTAGGTTTTGGCACCGTGGCCGGTGGCGACGACGTAGTAGCTTTCGTCCTGCTGGCCGGGTTCGCCGTGCTGTTGTTGGCAGTAGTCGCGGGGCGGGTGGACCTGGATGCTCATGTTGCCGGAGGCGTGCCAGGTGTCGTCGTAGTTGAAGCGGATGGGGAAGTAGCCGCCGAAGTTGGAGACGGTTTCAGCGCCCATGAGGTTGTCGCCCTCCTTTTGGACGAGGGTGAAGTAGGGGAGTTCGATTTGGAGGCCGGCGGGGGTTTGGGCGACGATGCTGACCTCGAGGGGGATGAGGTCGAAGACCCAGGCGAGTTTGGTGAAGACGGGCGGGAGTTTGCGGATGCGGGAGATGTAGGAGCCGCCCCAGACGCCCTCGAGATAGACGGGGCGGCAGCGGACGGGCTGGGTGGCGAGGGCGCGGCAGATGGCGGAGAGGGCGGGGCGGTCGAGGAGGAGGCATTCGCCGGCGGCGTCGAAGGGGCCGGAGCGGGCGAGGTAGAGGAGGTCGGGGGCGGCGTCGGAGGCGTTGAGGAGTTCGCGGCGGAGTTTTCCGGCGACCTCGAAGTCAACGTAGTAGAAGCGGCGCATGGTTTCCTTGAACGGGCGGGGGCGGGCGTCGCCGAGGTTGGGGACGAGGCCGGCCTTGGCGCGGAGGATGGCGCGCTTGGGGGTGACGTCGAAGTAGAGGATGGTGTCGTATAAATCGCGCAGGGGCGCGGCGGCGGAGCCGGTTCCGGCGACGAAAACGACGGCGGCTTGTTTGGAGGCGGCGGCGATTTGGGCGCGGAGGTTTTCGACGGCGTTTTCGGCGAAGAGGGCGGTGATGTCGCCGTGGAAGAGTTTGCCGAAGAGGAGGACGGGGTCCTTGACGCGGTCGGCGGGGAGGTTTTCGGCGAGTTGGGCGTCGAGTTGGGCGGGGGATTTGAAGAGGGAGGCGTTGAGGACGGCGGCGGGGATGTTTTTGAGGGCGAGATTGCGGAGGACGGAGTTGAGGATGTCGTCAAACTCGGCGCCGACGTAGCCGTCGAGGGCGACGACGAGGGGATGTTTGGCGGAGGCGAAGCGCGCGGCGAGGGCGGCGGCGATGGCCGTGGCTCCGCGGGTGATGGAGGCTTCGGTCCCGGCGGGGAGGGAGATGGAGTTCACGGCGACGGGGTCGTCGTAAGGGTGCGGGTTGAACATGAAACTCATGATGGGTGGAGTGGAGCGGCGGAAATGGAGGGAGGCGAGCGGGTAATTTAATAACAGGTTAGCAGGCAGGACGGCGCCGCGGGTGTGGCGCAGGAGTGTCGCGGTTGGGTCGCGGGAGTGGGGCGCGGGTGGCGCGGGCGAGAAGCCGCTTGATTTTCAGGAAAGGGGATGGGTAGCGTGCGCGGCTTCACACATGAGCGACGCGCCTTTTTCGCCGGACACCACGGCCTCCGAACCAACGACCGTTTCCCAGCGCGCCTGGGGCGGCAAGCTGCCGCGGGCGGCGGATTTTTACGAGGCGCGGCACAACGGGACGCCGGAGGCGGGGCGGCGGGCGATGCTCGCGAGAACCGGTTGCGAGAGCATGAAGGAGTTAATCGCGAAAATCGTGCCGGAAGGGATACGGCGGGGGGCGTTCGCGGCGGTGCCGGAGGCGGCGGGCGAGGGCGCGGCGCTGGCGGAGCTGCGGAAAATCGCGGAGGAGAACCGTCCCGGCCGGGCGTTCATCGGGCAGGGATTTTACGGGACGCGGATGCCGCCGGTCATCCAGCGGAATGTTTTTGAGAGTCCGGGCTGGCTGACGGCCTACACGCCGTATCAGGCGGAGATTTCGCAGGGGCGGCTGGAGTTGCTGCTGGGGTTCCAGACCCTGGCGGCGGAGCTGACGGGGTTGCCGGCGGCGAACGCCTCGATGCTGGACGAGGCGACGGCGGCGGCGGAGGCGATGGCGTTGTGTTTCCGGACGCGGGCGGACGCGGCGGCGCGGGTGTTTTTTGTGTCGGAAGGGTGCCATCCGCAGACGGTCGCGGTTGTGAGGACGCGGGCGAGGCCGATGGGCGTCGAGGTGGTGGTCGGGGACGAGGAAACCTTCGAGGTGACGGCGGCTTGTTTCGGCGGGCTGGCGCAATATCCCGACACGCGTGGCGACGTGAAGGATTTCACGGGGTTTTTCGGGAGGCTGCGCGCGGTTGGGGCGAAGGCGGTGGTGGCGGCGGATCCGCTGGCGCTGGTGTTGTTGAGGCCGCCGGGGGAGTTCGGGGCGGACATCGCGGTGGGGTCGGCGCAGCGGTTCGGGATGCACTTGGGATTCGGGGGGCCGGCGGCGGCGTTTTTCGCGGCGAAGGAAGGGTTGCGGCGGCAGCTTCCGGGGCGGCTTGTCGGGATTTCGCGGGACGCGGCGGGGCGGGAGGCGTTGCGGCTGGCGCTGGGGACGCGGGAGCAGCACATCCGGCGGGACAAGGCGACGTCGAACATCTGCACGGCGCAGGCCTTGCCGGCGATGCTCTCGACGCTGTTCGCGGAGTGGCACGGGCCGGAGGGGCTGCGGGCGATCGCGCGGCGGGTGAAGCTGTTGACGGATTCGTTGCGGGAAGGGCTGCGGCAACTGGGTTTTCCGGTGAACGCGGGGCCGGTGTTCGACACGGTGACGGTGGAGACGGTGGACGCGGAGGCCGTTCACGCGCGGGCGGAGGCGGCGGGGATGGTTTTCAGGAGGGCGGGGGAGCGGCTCGTGGGGGTG
>JAISTY010000237.1 GCA_031272375.1 Opitutaceae bacterium
GGGAGCTGGAGGGCGCCGGGTGCGGCGACGAGGCGGCGGGCGGCGACAAGGGCGTCGAGGCGCGGGGCGAGGGAGTGGGAAGGGACGCCGAGGATGCCGGCGGCGGTGTCGAGGAGGGCGGCTGGGGAGAGGGCGGTGTGGCCGTCGTCGCGGGCGGTTTCCATCGCGAAGAGGAGGCCGGCGTCGAGGCGGGCGGGGGCGTCGTTGGCGAGGCCGCGGTTGATGGCGATGCGGTCGGCGGTGCGGAAGCCGACGCCTGTGATGTCGCGGGCGATGCGGTAGGGGTCGTTGTCGAGGATTTGGCGGGTTTCGGCGCCGTAGGCCTTGAGGAGTTTGAGGCACTGGCCGGGGGTGACGCCGTGGGTTTGGAGGTGGATGTAAAGCTCGCGGGTGAGGCGTTGCTCGTCCCAGGCGGACTTGATGGCGGCGGCGCGTTTTTTGCCGATGCCGGGGATGTCGCGGAGGCGGGCGGATTCCTCGGAGAGGACGCGGAAGGTGTCGGCGCCGAGGGCGTCCACGATTTTGTCGGCGTAGGTTTTGCCGATGCCGGGGACGAGGCCGGAGCCGAGGTATTTGCGGATGCCGTGGAGGGAGGAGGGGAGGCGGGATTCGAAGGTGGAGAATTTGAACTGGCGCCCGTGCCGGGGGGAGTCGCGCCAGTCGCCGGAGAGGAGGAGGGTTTCGCCGCACTGGACGCCGGGGAGGGCGCCGAGGATGGTGACGCGGCCGCGGGCGCCGTCGGGGAGGAACTCGGCGATGGTGTAGTGGTTTTCCTCGTTGTGGTAGATGATGCGGTCGAGGACGCCGGTGAGCTGGACTGGCATAGCGGCGGGTTGTCGGGGAGGGCGGGGGCGGTCAGGATTTCGGGCGGATGGTGACGGCGAAGTCGGCGGAGAGGACGCGTTCGTTTTTGGCGTTTCGGATGGAGCCGGACATGAGGACGAAGGCGCCGACGGTTTCCTTTTTGCGGGCCTCGATGAAGGTGGTTTCGCCGGGGAAGACGGGGGCGCGGAAGCGGACGTTTTCGATGCGGGCGAGGATGGGGAGGGCGCCGGCGATTTGGGGCATTTTGCGGGTCATGTAGAGGGCGCCGGTCTGGAAGAGGGCCTCGCAGAGGAGGACGCCGGGGGTGATGGGCGCGCCGGGGTAGTGGCCCTGGTAAAACGGCTCGTCGGCGCGCCAGAGGCGGCGGGCGACGAGGGTGTCGTCGTTTTCGGAGACGATCGCGTCAACGAAGAGGAAGGGCGGGCGGTGGGGGATGAGGTCTGCGGGAGGCGGGAACATGGGCGGCGAGGCTGGTGTTTTTGGCGGGCTTGTGAAGGTGGGAATGGCGTGGTGGGCGGCTCACTCCGGCTCGGCGGTTCCCTCGGTGATCCAGTGGCGGGCCTCCGGCAGTTGCTCGCAAAAGAGGCGCAGCGCGGCGGACATGTGCTCGGCGTAGCGGAAGTGCGCGCCGAGGCCGGTCCGCAGCTCCGCCTCGTAGATGAACTTGTCCGCGTGGGTGCCGTGCTCGAAGGGGGTCTGGGCGCCGAGGAGCAGGGAATGGACGTAGGCGGGCGAGCCGCGGCGGAGCAGTTCGCGCGTGAGTTCCGCCTGTTCGCGCAGGAGGGCGGCGTGCGGTTCGCGGGGAATTTCCGGCGGGAGGTAGAAGCCGGCCTGGATCAGGGGGGACCAGCGGTGGCCGGTGCGGTGGCGGTTGAGGTCGCGCAGCTCGGCGAGGGCGATGTTGTTGAAGGCGAAAGTGACGCGCGCGCGGCGTGTCGCGAGGCCCTGGCGCCCGTAGCGGTTCGCGCGGGATTTCAGGGCGTCGCCGACGGGCTGCGTCTCGCGGAGGAAAGGCGGGGTTTCGCGGGCAACGCGCACCCAGGTTTCGTCGGGGAGCGGCGCGGAGGAGAGGCGTTCCAGCCCCATGCGGCAGCTTGCCGCCAGCTCGGACTCCGCCTGGGCGACCGCCGAGGGTTCCGCGAGGCTGTGGCGCATCAGGCGCGGCGAGAGTTTCAGGAGTTCGGCGCGGACGAGGGCGGCGGCGGCGCGCGCCTCCGGATTGGGCAGGGAGGCCAGGCACTGGAGGGTTTGGGCCCACATGCGCGCGCTTTGCACGAGGGCGACGTTGGTTTTCGCGGCGAAGGGGATGAAATAGCGGGCGCGGTCGAGGGCGTAGTTTTTCAGCAGGCGCGCCCGCACGGCCCCGCCGGCGTTTTGCGGCAGGCGCAGGCGCGACGGTTCCGCCGACGCCAGGGCGTCGAGGCGCGCGTATTCCGTTTTGTAAGCCGCGAACGCGGCCTTCATGACCGCGAGCCAGCGCGCCTCCAGGTCGCCGGGGATACCGAGTTCCGCCGGCGGCGGCAGGGCGTCGGCGCCGAGGGTGATGTAGCGCGTGGACGACTCCTGACCGTCCGCCATTTGGGACAGCTCGAAAAACTTGTAGGCGAGCCAGAGCGAGACGCCGTCAACGGCGACGGCCAGCCCGCCCGTCAGCCCTCCGATGGAGGCGTGGCCGTAGTCAACGAAGCGGAGGATGCGGTCAATGGAGGCGTCGGGCGCGGCGGGGTCCACTTTGGAGAGGATGGCGGCGAGGCCGTCGTTGCTGCGCGAGTAGCGGGCGAGCACGGAGGCCAGCAGTTCCGGCGCGACTCCTGGCAAATCCGCCGCCGACGGCGGCGGCACAACGGCGATGGCGGTGACTCTCATAAAGGCGGCGCAGGAAGCCCGGCGCCCGCGCAAAGGCAACACGCAAGCCCCGTGCGGGGCGGCGGGGCGGGAGAGTTTTCCCTTTCCGTCCGGCGGGGGCGGCCTTTTCCTGCCGCGCCATGACCGACACCGCCGCGCCCGCACCCACCCGATACAAACGCATTGTCCTCAAGCTCAGCGGCGAGGTGCTCCGGGGAGGGTCGCCCGAGGCGATTGACGCCGCGACGCTCGAGCGCGTCGCGTCCCGCATCGCGGAGATTCGCGGGCTTGGGGTGCAGATCTGCGTGGTCATCGGGGGCGGGAACATTTTCCGGGGGCTGCAGGGCGAGCGGCGCGGCATCGAGCGCACCACCGGCGACTACATGGGGATGCTCGCGACGGTGATCAACTCCCTCGCGCTCATGGACCGCCTTGAGAAGATGGGGGTTCACACGCGCGTCCAGACGGCGGTGCCGATGGAGAAGATCGCCGAGCCGTTCATCCTGCGTCGCGCGACGCGGCATCTTGAGAAAGGCCGCGTGGTCATTTTCGCCGCCGGCACGGGCAACCCGTATTTTTCGACGGACACCTGCGCGGCGCTCCGCGCCTCCGAGGTGCATGCCGACGTTCTGATGAAGGGCACCAAGGTTGACGGCATCTACGACCGCGATCCGAGGAAGTTCCCGGACGCGCGGCGCTACGACACGCTGACCTTCGAGCGCGCGCTCACGGAGCGGCTCAACGTGATGGACTCGGCGGCGTTCGCGCTCTGCCAGGACAACAACATCCCCATCCTCGTTTTCGACCTCAACGATCCCGGCGCGCTGCTCAAGGCGGTGCGCGGCGAGAAGGTGGGCACGCTCGTCACGGCGGGCTGACCGGCGGCGGGTTGTCATGCCTTTCTGAAAGGGACTTTTTTCTTTCGGCGGCGGGTTGTCAGACGCCGCGGCCCACGGTGCGGGAGGCGTAGGAGCGCGGGGAGAGGGAGGTGGCCTTTCGGAAGGCGCGGCTGAAGGAGTAAAGCGAGCCGAAGCCGCAGGCCTCGCCCACGGCGGTGATGTCGGGGTGCGCGTTGCTGCGCAGCAGGGTCATGGCGCGGGCGATTCTGCGCTCCCGGAGGTAATGGCCGAGGGAGAGGGAGGTTTCCTCGCGGAAGAGGCGGCGCGCGTGGCTTTCGGACATGTGCAGCGAGCCGGCGAGGGTCTTGACCGTGAGCATCCGCCCCGGCGAGGCCTCGATGAGGGCGTTGGTTTTTTTCAGGAAAACGCTTCCGGCGGCGGGCGCGGGGGCGGAGGCGGCCGCCGAGGAAAGCCGCAGGAGCAGCAGCCCGAGCGTCGCGGCGACGAGGCGGACCGCCTGCGGGGAGGGTGGGCGTTCCCA
>JAISTY010000239.1 GCA_031272375.1 Opitutaceae bacterium
CCGCGCCCCGCGCCAGTTTTTGTTACTCCCTCTTTCTTTGAGCCGCTTAGTACCACAAAACACCCGGGGGGGGGCGGCAAGTGCTTCGCACTGGCTGAATTAGAAATTAGAAATGCAACAGAAAAACGGAAATGAGCGCGCGGGGGGAGGGCGGAGGGGGCGTTGCACGGAGTTGGCGGATGGGCGGGGCGACAAGTCGCCCCGTCGAAAGCGGCGACAAGACGCCGCACTCCAGAACGGAGGCAGGAGGGGCGGCGGGTTGTCGGGGAGGGGCGCATGAGAATTAGAAATTGGAAATTGGGGAAGGCGGCGGGTTGTCGGGACGGCGGGTTTTTGGATTGAGACGGTGGTTTTTTGGATTGGGGAGGCGGTGTGCGCGGAGAGACGGCGGCGGTGATTGCGGAGGTGTTTGAGAAGGCGAACGGGCGGGAGGAGAAGGGAGAGTCGCGCAAAGGCGAGAAGAATGTGAAATAACAGGTTAGGTCACGGGGGAATGTGAGTGGCGGAGGGGAGGTTCCTCACAGAGGGCACGAGGGCACGGAGGGGATTTTGAACAGGAAATACCTTGTGACCTTCGGGGAACCCTTCGCGCCCTTTGTGGTGAAGGTTTGGGCGGAGGGGAAATTATCAATGGGCGCCGGGGAAGAGGCGGTTTTCGAGGATGTAGGTGCCGGCGCCGGCAAGATACCCGAGGACGGCCCAGCCGCTCACTTTTTTCAGATACCAGATGAAGTTCATTTTTTGCAGGCCCATCGCCGCGACGCCCGCGGCGGAGCCGATGATCAGCATCGAGCCGCCGGTGCCCGCCGCGTAAGCGAGGAACTCCCAGAGGAAGCAGTCGGTCGGGTGCGTCCCCATGTCATACATGCCCTGGGCGGCGGCGACGAGGGGGACGTTGTCCACCACGGCCGAGACGAAGCCGATGATCGTGACGATGACGCCCTCGTTGCCGACGGCGCGTTCCAGCCATTGGGCCATGCCGCCGAGGATGCCGGAGCAGCGCAGCGCGCCGACGCACAGGAGGATGCCGAGGAAGAACAGGATGGTTGAAATCTCGATGTGGTGCAGGGCGCGGGTGACGGAGAGGCGGCGTTTTTTCAGCAGGCCGCCGTGGTGCCGGTGGTAAAGCGCGCCGGTGAAAACCCAAAGGATGCCGACGCCCAGCATCATGCCGGTGAACGGCGGCAGGTGGGTGACGGCCTTGAAGACCGGCACCGCCACCAAAATCCCCACGCCGAGGAAGAGCACCGAGACGCGGATGCTGTTGGGCAGCGGCAGCCCGTAGGAGATGGTCTCCTTTGGCGCGGCGACCTGCCCGCGCATCAGGAAGGTGAACGCCGCCAGCGGCACGAGCAGCGAGACCACGCTTGGGATGAAAAGCTTGGTGATGATCGCGCCGGTCGTCACCTGATGTCCGATCCAGAGCATCGTGGTTGTGACATCGCCCATCGGGGTCCACGCGCCGCCGGCGTTGGCGGAGATGATGACCATCGAGACGAACAGCCAGCGGTCCTCCTCCTCCTCGACCAGCTTGTTGAGGAGCGAAATCATGATGATGGTCGTGGTGAGGTTGTCCAAGACCGCCGAGAGGAAGAACGTGATGAGGGAGATGGTCCAGAGCAGCCCGCGTTTGTTCCGCGTGCGGATGCGGTCGGTGACGAAGCGGAAGCCGCCGTGGGAATCCACGACCTCGACGATGGTCATCGCGCCGACGAGGAAGAAGAGGACGTTGGCGATGTCGCTCAGCTCCTCGTTGATCTGGTGGAGGATGCCCTCGGTGTCGGCGCCGGGGGAGAGGATGAAAACAGTCCAGCAAAGGACGCCCATGACGAGCGCGACGCCGGCCTTGTTGACCTTGAGGATGTGCTCGAAGACAATGGCGGCGTAGCCGGTTAGAAAGAGGATGATGAGCGCGGTTTGCATGGAGAAAAAGAGGCGCGTCCGTTGCCGGAAGATGCCGGAGGGGGCAACAGGGAATATTCGCGGCCAATGCTCCACGCGGCACCTCCTCTTCACAAACTCTCTCAACCACGGATTTCGCGGATTAAAACGGAGGACACGGATTTCCAATCCGTTTATTATAATAAAGTTCCATCCGTGCAATCCATGAAAAATCCGTGCAATCCGAGGTTGGTTTGGAAAGCCGGTTTTATTCGGGAAGGGGCTGATTTTCCTTTCTGAAGAAGCGCAGGCGCACCGGGCCGCCCAGGCCCGATTTCACCAGGGGCGACTCCGCCGTGTAATGGCGCCAGGTCGCGAAACTCCGGCGCGCGCGCCGCGCCTCCGCCGCCGCGTCGCCCCACCACGGCGGGAACGCCGCCAGCGCGTCCCGCGTGTTGCCGCGCGCCGAATAAACGGCGTCCGGCGGCAGCTTTTCGTCGCCGATCAGACGGTTGACCCAGCGGTTCGCCACCGCGACGGAGAGGGCGTTTTTTCCCGCGCGACAAGCCGCCGTCACGTCCACCGCGAAGGGCGCCTGCCAGAGCGTTCCGAGGTCGCGCCCGTTGAGGGTCACCCGCGCCAGGTCGGCGACATCGCCCAGATCCAGGAACACCCGCGTCCCGTCCGCGAGGCGGGCGGCGTCCAGATCAAACTCCGTCTCGTGGCGCGCCACGCCCGCGAAATGCCGCACCGGCTCCTCCGGCGACTCCGACAACAACCGCAACGCCGTCATCCCAACGTCGCCGATTTTCCGGCCCGAGGCCGGCGCGAACGCCACCCGCCACGGCCCCTTGACGTCCGCCGCCCCCGTTTCCCGCAACAAGCCGCCGCCGGCGTCCGCGAAGGGCCAGCGAACAGCCGCCGCGCCGCCCGCGCCTCCAGCGGGCGCGGGTGTTCCCCGGAAGACGACGAACACCGACCTGTCCGCGCCCAGCGCGAGCGGCAGCGACACCGCGCCGTCCGCCCGGAGCCGCCACGACGGCGCGCGCGCCACGAGGCCGTTTTCGGCGAACCACAGCTCCGGCGCCCGCCCGCCCGCGTCGCGGAAAACCGCCGCGCCCTCCGCGTCGCGCCCGGATTGGTTGGAGACGAAATAGACGTCGTCCCCGCCGACCTTCCGGTGGGTGAAGCGCAGGTCGGCGCGCCCGCCGGACGCGTTTGTGTCCTCCGTGAAAACGAAGTCCGGGGCGGCGCCGATGCGCGCGAGGACCGCGGCGGCGGAGCCTTCCTCCAGCGACAAGTCGCCGTCGCCGAGGCGCCCGCAAAGGCTTTGCCATTTTTCGAGGGCGCGCGCGTCCCGCAGGGAGGACGGCGCCGCGGGCAGGGCACCGCGGATCGTCGCGCCCGCCTCGCGCAGACGGACGATTTCCGCGAGCGTTTCCGAGTCCGCCACCCAGTTTTCCGGCAGCGACAGGAGGCGGTAGGCGCCGCCGCCCGGCGGGCGCGACAAGCCGCCGTCAACGGAGAGGAATTTCAGGTGCGCCGGCGCGACGAGGTCCGCGGCGAAGCCCTCCGCGGGCGGCGCGGGCAGCTCGCGGGTCTCGGATTTCAGGCGTTCCTCGCGCAGCTCGAGGACGTCCGTGACGGCGCGTCCCGCGCGCAGCATCAGCTGGCAGCGCCGCAGGTAGTCAATCCAGCCGTCCGCCAGCGGCCACCAGGCGTTCAGCCTGCCGAAATGGGTTCCGTAGCGCCCGTGCGTGAAGCCCGGCGCGGGGCCGCCCGGCTGGTGGACGTAGCTGTGCAGCACCATGCCGTTGACGCCCGCGGCGAACGCCTTGTCGCCGAGGGCGCGCAGACTCGCGGGCGTCTCCGTCCAACGCGCCCGCGGCGGGCGGCCCGTCCAGGCCTCCGCGAGGACAAGCCGCCGTCCGAAGAAGCGGGCAACCGAGACGGCCTCGCCGACGTTTTTATAGAGGTTGTGGTTCCAGAACTCGACCATGGGAACGTCCACATTCGCGGTGGCGGAGAGGTCGTCGAAGACGCCGCCGTAGCTTTCGGCGAACAGCGCCAGTCCGCGGGCGTTCGCGAGGCGCCGCAGGGTGCCGTAATACTCCGAGGCATACAGCTCCCCCAGCGTCCGGCGGAAGTCCGCGAGGAACGCCTCCGATTCCGCCCGCGAGCCGATGACGCGCCCGGCCAGCACGGGCAGCCAGCGCGTCAGGTCGTAGCCCCTGCGCTCCCGGAAAACCGCCGGCAGCTTGTCGGTCCAGTTTTGCGCGCCGGCCTCCCAGCTGTCGCAGAGGACGCCCGACAAGCCGCCGCCGACGACGTTTTTATTTTCCGTCGCGGGGCGGGCTTCCCATTCGCGCAAGATCCGTCCCAGGGAACCCTCGAAGTGGCGCGCCACGGCGGCGCCGTCCAGTTTGTCCACCTCCAGCCCCGTTCCCTCCTCCGGCGCGGGGTGGTTGACGCGCCCCGTCGTTGTGAAGCCGAAGCGCAGGACGACCCAGCGGCCCGGCGGCGCCTCCCACGACAAGCTGCCGTCGGGGGCGAGGGCGTCCGTCAGGTCAACGATGTCCGTTTCGGCGAGTCCGGGGGCGTCCGCCCGCCATTCGTCGGGCGCGATTTCGCCGGAGGGCTTCAGGCCGGATTTCGCGTCGAGGCCGGCGAGATCGGAAGAGCGTCGTGTAGG
>JAISTY010000005.1 GCA_031272375.1 Opitutaceae bacterium
GGAAGGTGTGTGGCGGCTGGTTGTTGATTTGGGGGGCGTGGGTGGCGTTGGCGGGGGAGGGGGTGGTGTTGCGGGTTGTCAGTTGGATTTCGAGGGAGCGGGTCTTGAGGTTGGGGAAAAGTTGGGCGCCGGCGAGGGAGACGGGCGGGTGGGCGGTGAGGGTGATTTGGCCGAGGATGCCGTTCCAGTTGGTCTGGATGCGGTCGGACCAGACGTGGGAGAAGTTCATGGGGTAGTTTTTGGGGTCGTTGTTGACGGCGATGGCGAGGCGGCGGGTGCCGGGGGTGGCGTTTTCGAGGAGGGTGGCGCGGTGCGGGGTGGAGAGGGAGTTGTTAGTGGCGACGAGTTGGCCGTCGAGGAAGACGCGGGTGAGGCGGGTGCGTTCGAGGGTGAGTTCGACGCGGGCGCCGCGCCAGTTTTCGGGGAGGGTGATGTCGCGCTGGAACCAGGCGGTGCCGTTGAAGGTGACGCGGCGGTTGAGCTCGATGATGTTGGGGGCGGCGCTTTCCCCCTTGCCGGCTTGGTCGAGGGTGCCGGGGAGGGCGATGGCGTCGGGATAGGTTTCCGTTTTTTCGGTGGTGGCGGGGGCAAGCGAGAGCTGCCAGTGTCCGGCGAGGAGGAGGGTGTTTTCGGAGGCGTTGAGGGCGGGGGCGGAGTGAACCACAGAGACACAGAGGGCGCAGAGGAGGGGGAGGCGTTTCATGGGAGGGCGTTGGAACGTGTTGTAAATCTGTGGAAATCGGTGAAATCTGTGGATGCCGGGTTTTATTCGGACGGACAAAAGTTTGTGGCGCGGGTGGCGGATTCGACGGCGGCGCGGGCGCGGGCGACTGTTTCGGCCAACTCGTTGTCGGTCTGCTTGATGGCTTTGTTGTAGGTGAAGGCGGCGAGCGCGGCTTCAAGCTCCGTCAAGACGGGCGCGGCGGCAGCTTGCCGGAGAAGACGGATTTTTTCAAACTCCTCAATGCCATCGCGTAAGAGTTCCCAACGGACAGAGGAACGCGGGCCGGGATAGACAAGAAAGGTGTCGCCAGGCGGCCAGGTGTCGGGACGGAAGGAGCTGTCCCACAAGGGTTCGCGCGGCCAGTGGGCGTAGGCCCAGCGGAGGAGGCCGTCAAAGTGGTGCGCGGCGGCGTAGAAGCCGAGCCAGACGCTTTCGGCGCCGGGACTGTTGGTGAAAGTGTTTGGGCGCGTTGGGGTTGTGCAGACGTAAAAAGTCGTCACTGCGCCGGCGGCGCGGCGCGGGGCGATTTCGGAGAAGAAGGCGGCGTTGTTGTCCTCGACGTGGCTGATGACGTTGCTGTAGTTGTCAATAGTCACTCCGGCGTAAGCGCTTGGGGACTTGTTGCCAGCCATGGCGATTTTAAGGCACGGAGCGTGTTTTTTGAGGACGGCGACGGACGCGCGGAGTTCCTCCGGGCTGCGTTCGTCGAGCGCGATGTGGGTCTGTTCAAGCAAGCCTTTTTCGGCGAGGTGTTTCTGGAAGTCGGCGAGGAAGGGTGCCCAGTAGGCCTCGTATTCGGGCGTGCCGGCTTTGAGTTCGGCAACGACGGAGTCGCCGGTGGCGGAGTCGTTGTATTGGAAGCGGTTGCCCCACGGGACCATTGTGTAGCAATGGATTTGGGGGCCGAGACCGCAGCGTTGCGCGAAGGCGACGTAGGTATCGAATAGCGTGTAATCGAATGACCAGGAGCCGTTTGCGTGGCGTGTGCGTTTGACCATGGAGCCGTAGGCGTCGAAGGTTTGCTGGTTCCAGGGGCGGTCGGTGATGGTTGTGGTAATGACTTTCTGTCCGGCGTTTGCGAGTTCGCGGTAGAGCGGTTCGAGGAGGGCGTAATGTTCTGGCGAGAAGGGGGTGACGTTGTGGTAACGCGCTGCGGCCCAAGGGTGTTGCCAGAGGTCGAGGAAGAAGGCCCAGCGATTCGGGGCGGGCAAGGTGGCGGGCAGGACTTCGAGCGAGAGGGGGAATTGGACGGAGCGGCGACCTTGTCCGGTGACGGTGAGGGCGCCGCGATAGACGCCGGGAGGGGTGTTCTCGGGGACGTTGACAGTCAACCAGATAGGTCGGAAGCCGCTGGCGGGGAGATCGAGTTCGGTGGCGGTGTCGAGGATGTCGGCGACGGCCCTGCCGGGGATGTGGAGGCGCGGGCGGGCGAAGGAGGCCCAGACGTAGCGGACAAAGCGGGCGTTGAGCGCGGAGGCGGGGATTTCGGCGCCGTTGGGGGCGCGGAGCGGGGAAGCGGCAAGGCGGAGTTGTGTGATTTCAACAGACGACCACACAACGAATTGCGCATGGACGCGTTCGTTGCGCCAGGCGGCGGCTTGCCAGGCGCGGGCGGGAGCGGAGGCATCGCCAAGGACGTTGGCGGGATCGAGGTGGTCGAGAGGGACGATGCGTCCGTGGAGGGCGTTGTCGATGAATGTGTTGGGTGAGTCCGACAAGTTGCCGGGGAGGAGAGGGGTTTGTGGTTCGTAGTTAGGGAAGCGGAGGTCAAGGGGAGGCGCTGGGTTGAGGGCGGCGAAGGCGGTCGCGGTCAGCATGGAGGCGAAGGGCAGGGCGGGAGGTTTCATTTTGAGGAGGCTGTTTTGGTTCACACGAAGACACGAAGACACGAAGTTTTTTTATTAACCACTAATGAACAATAATTTGACACTAATTTGGAAGAGGTTTTGGATCACACGAAGACGGAACAAGAGGGAGCAGAGTTTTTATCCACAGATTCCGCCGATGGGCGCAGATTTCTAATTTGTTTAATATCATAGAGTTTTATCCGTGAAATCCGTGAAAATCCGGGCAATCCGTGGTTGGTTTGGGATTTTTGGTTCACACGAAGGCACGAAGTTTTTTTTTTATTAACCACTAATGAACACCGGCGAGGATTTCGTTGTAGAAGGAGACTGTTTTTTCGACGTAGTGCCATTGGCGGTGGTTTTCGCGGACTTCGCGCGCGTTTTGGCGCCCGATTTCGAGGGTTTTGTCCATGTTGTTAAGTGCGTGTTCCCATGCGGTTGCGAGGGCGGGGGCGTCGCCGGGCGGGACGAGGGCGCCGTGGACGCCATCGCGGACAATGGAGCCGGCGTTTGGGGTGGTGATGATATAACAGCCGCAGGCCATCGCCTCGAAGATGACACGCGCGGAACCCTCGCAATAGCTGGGGAATAGGAAAATAGGCGCGGCGGACATGCGGGCGGCAAGTTGTTCGCGGGGGACGATGCCGTTGTTTATGAAGTTGTCCGAGAGGGCGTTGTTAAAGTCCTCCAGCACGGGGTCGCCGGGGAGGGCCTTGCCGGCGATGTTGATTTTTGGGCGGCCGCCCAGAAGCCGGTGAGCGGCGATGAGGGTGTCCACGCCTTTTCTTTGGCAAACGGATCCGGCGAAAAGGGCGGGGTTTTCGGCGCGGTTCGGCGGCGGTTCGGCGGGGACTGATTGGAAAAAAGCTTCGTCAACACCGAGATAGATGACGCGTATGCGTTCCTTTGGGAAGCCGCAGAAAACGCAGGTATCGCGGACGAAGTCGGAGTTGACTTGGAGCCAGTCGGCGAGGGCGATGTCGTCGAGTTCGCGTTTATGGAGAGGCGGCAGCTTGTCGGGGGGCAGAGGGGCGAGGGGACAGGCGCCTTTGTTATCCGTCATGAATGGAAGGACTTGCGGGTGTGCGATGGAGTGGTCGCAGAGGAGCGGGATGCCGAGGGAGCGGGCGGCGAGGGCGGATTTTTGGCCGAAGCAGGCGCGGTAATGATAGAGGGCGGGGCGTTTGCGCCGGACAAGCAGCCGCGCGCGGGCGTCGTAGAGGGCGAAGGCGAGATTTTCCAGTGACGCGGCGAGGCGGGATTTCCGTGTTTTTGCGGCGAGCTGGAAGAAGGCCTCGGAGAGGTTGGAGGGGAAAACAAGCGCGTCATCAAGGG
>JAISTY010000049.1 GCA_031272375.1 Opitutaceae bacterium
CTCGTCGGCGGCCACGACTACACCAACCTCCGCCCCGTCCACCCGCCCCTCAACCCCTACTCCGCCTTCTCCCCGGCAAACTTAAGCCCCCACTACCTCCGCTTCTTCGGCATCCCCGCCAGGCTGCCGCCACCCGCGCCCGCCAAATGACAACCCGCGACGACAACCCGCCGCGTTTCTAATTTCTAATTTCCAATTCCTGTCTTCTACTTCCCCGCATGCCCGAACCCGCCGGAAAAAAATTCATCCTCGTCTGCGGAAACGACGACTTCCTCGTCGCCCGCGAAGGCAAGGCGATCCACGACCGCCTCGCCGCCGAAATCACCGACGAATTCTCCCGCGAAACCCTCTCCGCCCACGCCACCCGCAACGAAGACCTCCGCGCCGCCGTCCGCGCCTTCCGCGAAAGCGTCCGCACCATCCCCATGTTCGGCGGCCGCCGCCTCGTCTGGCTCAAGGACCTCGACCTCAAAGCCGCCCCCGACTCCGAGGAGGGCGCCGCCCTCCTCGAGGAACTCCAGGAAGTCCTCGCCTCCAACAACCCCGCCAACACCGCCATCCTCCTCACCGCCGCTCCCGTTGACCGCACCCGCCGCTTCTACAAATGGTGCGAGAAAAACGCCGACCTCCACTTCGTCGGCGGCGACGCCAAAACCGACAACCGCCCCGCCCTCCTCGAATCCGAAACCCGCGCCCTCGGCGTCCGCTTCGAACCCGGCGCCGCCGACCTCCTCCTCGAAAAAGTCGGCCAGAACACCCGCTTCCTCATCGAGGAAACCCGCAAACTCGCCACCCACGCCGGCGACTCCGCCCTCATCACCCAGGCCGCCGTCGGGGAACTCACCCCCAACATCGCCGAAAGCGATTTCTTCGCCGCGGCCGAGGCTTTCTTCTCCGGCGACCTCCCCCGCGCCCTCGACGCCATCCACCTCCACTTCTTCTCCGGCAACGACGCCCGCCCCCTCCTCGCCTCCCTCCAGAACCGCAACCGCCTCCTCATCCAGCTCGCCGCCCTCATCTCCTCCGGCCAGCTCTCCGTCGGCTACCGCGGCATAGACAAGTCCGCCCTCGCCAAACCCGCCGCCACCTACGCCCGCGCCTTCGCCAACAACACGGAAAAATCCCCCTGCAACGTCTTCACCCAGCACCCCTTCTACCTCTCCAAACTCCTCGGCGGCGGCCGCCTCCCCTCCCTCCGCCGCCTCATCGCCAACCAGCGCGAGTTCCTCCGCGCCTTCGAGGAAATCACCGCCCGCCCCAACGACCAGGAAACCGTCATCCGCGAAATGGCCGTCCGCTGCCTCGCCTGACCCTCACCCGCGCGACAACCCGCTCGCGTGCCGCTCCCGCCACTCCCGCGGCGACAGCCCCGTCCGCGCCACGAACATCTGCTTGAACGCCGTCTGCGACAGATAACCGCTCCGCCCCGGCACCTCCCCCAGCGGCGTCCCCGCCTGCCGCAGCAACCGCTGCGCCTCCCGCAGCCGCAACCGCGTCAGATGCTCGTGCACCGTCTCCCCCGTCTCCGCACGAAACACCCGCTCCAGCGTCCGCCGCGACACCCCCGCCGCCGCCGCCACCTGCTCCACCCCGATCGCCCGCCCGCTCTCCGCACGCATGAACCCGCACGCCTTCAACGTCACCGCCCCCGCCTCCGGCAGCCGGTCCGTCGAACCCCGCGTCACAATGTCCAGCGGCGCCACCGCCCGCCATCTCTCCCAAAGCGCCTCCCCCGACATCAGCCGGTCCAGCGTCTCCGCCCCCAGCCAGCCGATCCGCCGCGTCGGCAGCATCACGCTCGACAACCGCGGCTGCGCCAGCTCGCAAATCAGCTCGTCGTTCCCGATGCCGATCACCCCGATCTCCTCCGGCACCCGTATCCCCGCCCACCGGCACGCCGCCAGCGTCCGCTCCCCCGCCCGGTCGTCGCACGCCACCACCCCCGCCGGCTTCGGCAGCCCCTTCAGCCAGCGCGTCAGCGGCGCGATGTCCACCGGCCCGTCCAGAAAAGCGTCCCGGAACACCATCCGCCCCGCCTCCCCCGTCCGCCTCGAAAAATGCCCGATCCGCGTGTCCGAGGTCGGATTGTTCGTGAACCCGTGGAAGGCCAGCCGCCGGAAACCCGCCGCCCGCAGATGCTCCACCTCCACCCGCACAATCTCGTCGTCGTCCAGAAACACCGCCGCGTCCGCGAGGTGCAGGTTCTGCGAGTCTATCTCCACGCACACCCGGCTCCGCGCCTTCAACGCCGCCTGGAACCCCTGGTCGAGGCAGTCGAACACCACCGCCCCGTCGAACTCCGGCAGCTTCGCCCCCTCGACCGCGTGATGGTTGTCCTGCTGGATCCCGAACGTCTGCCAGTCCCGCCCCTGCGCGTATTGCAAAAACCCGAACAGCCGCTCCCGCCCCCACGGATGCCGCGTCCCTATGCAAACCGCCACGCGCGGCGCCTTCGCCTTCCCCCGCGTTCGCTGCCTCTTCTGCTCGACCATGCCCGCCAGCACGCCCCGCGCGTCCCAAAACGTCAATGCCGCAAAACAATCCCCCCTTGGCGCAATTCCGGCATCCCTGCGCCGCCCACCTCCACGCTTCCCTCCACGCCTCCCGCAACTCCAACCGCCCGCGCCATGCTCCCGAAAACACGCCGCCTCCTCCCCCTCCTCCTCGCCGCCGCCCTCCACGCCGGCCCCTTCCGCGTCGGCGAAAACCTCGTCTTCTCCATCAACACCGACGCCTCCGCCGCCCGCTTCTCCATCCCCGGCTCCCCCATGTCCCAGCCCCAAAACCCTTCCTTCTGGCGCCTCATCCTCAACGACGACCGCCTCTCCGAAATCCCCGTCTTCAGCAACGCCCAGTCCGGCCGCGCCGAATTCAGGGACGGCTCACTCCTCATTCACTACGACTTCCTCACCGCCCAAAACGGCGCCGCCTACGACATCGCCCTCGACATCGTCATCCGCCCCCAAAACGGCCTCCTCTCCTTCCACCCCACCCTCGCCAACAACGACAGCCGCGTCCGCGCCCTCGAACTCCAATGCCCCGTCATCGAGGCCTCCAACCTCTGCGGCCCACGCCGCGACGACATCCTCTACATGCCCCACGCCACCGGCCGCCGCCTCCCAAACCCATGGGACGCCTTGCGCGCCCACTCGACCGACTACCTCGCCAACGACGAATCCGAAATCTCCTGGATCGTCCCCTACCCGCGCGGCTCCATGGCCTGGATGGGCGTCGAAACCGGCGGCCGCTTCCTCTACCTCGGTCGCCACGACGACAAAATCCGCAACTGCCTCCTCATCGCCCGCCGCGACGCCCAACACGTGAAAAAACCCAACCTCGCCCTCGCCATCGCCCACATGCCCGCCGCACGCCCCGGCGAAAAAATCGCCCTCCCCCCCGCCTGCGCCGGCCTCCTCCCCGGCGACTGGCGCTCCGGTGCCTCCACCTACCGCGCCTGGGCCTCCGCCGCCTTCTTCAAACCCGTCAAAATAAACAACTGGGTCCGCGAAATGAACGGCTGGCAGCGCCTCATCCTCCGCTCCCAATACGGCAGGGATTATTACACCGCCGACGACCTCCCTCGCCTCTTCGAAACAGGCAATAAACACGGCATCAACGCCCTCTTCCTCTTCGGCTGGTGGAACAGCGGCATGGACGCCGGCTACCCCGAATACGACATCTCCGGCGAGCCTTATATTAAATTGAAAGAGAATATAAAAAAGGTCCAGGACGCCGGCGGACACGTCATACTCGTCTGCAACGCCAACATGATTGACCCGCAAACGGAGTTTTACAAAAAACACGGCGCCAACATCATCCGCCATGATATAAACGGAAACCCCTACGTCTCCTCCTTCGTGTATTCCGATTACAGCGCCTTGCGCCGCCTCTTCGCCGCCCGCCAGTTCCACGCCGTCTGCTATTCTTCGGAATTGTGGCGCGAACAATTGATGAAACAGGGCCGCCTCATGCGCGAATTCTCACCCCATTGCCTCTTCTATGACATCTTCGGCTCCGAACCCCACCAGCCTTGCTTCAATGACAAACACCCCCACGGCCCCCGCGTTGACGAGGACTGGTCCGCCCGCCGCGCGCTTTATACGCAACTCGCAAACCTCTGCGGCCCAAACGTCCTCGCAACCGAAATCACCGTTGATATAGCCGCCGCCCACGTCCAGTTCATCCACACCAACGACGGCTTCTCCGGCCGCGAATCCCCCGCATTCTTCCCCCAAATGTTCCGCCAGACTTTCCCGGAGGTCATCCTCTCAAACCGCGGCGTCCGCGACGAATCCCCCGGCTTCGACAAAAAACTCAAACGCGCCTTCCTCCTCGGCTTGATCTTCGACGTCGAAATCTTCCGCTGCCGCGGCAACTTGTCCGACGTCCCCGAATACGCCAAACTCGTCGGCGAACTCTCCAAAAAACGCCAGCAATACAAGGACTTCCTCATCAACGGCAAATACTCGCTCACCGACAACAACCGCCAGGCCCCGAACATCTATTGCGCCGAATACGAATCCGCCGACGCCTCCCGCCGCCTCCGCATCCTCTACAACGCCGGCTCCGAACCTTTCACCTCCCAAAAATACGGCCTCACCCTGCGCCCCGACGAACTCCGCTTCGACGAAACCCTCGTCCCCCCTCAATAAAACCCGCCCGCGAATACTGGAATTATTGCGCGCAATAAATTTCTCCAACCTTCCCAAACACCACCATGAACCGCCAAGTCCTCGCCACCATCGGAAAAATCACCCTCCCAACCTACCCGGAGCCTCCCGCGGAGGAAATGCCCATGTTCGCCGAAAACCGCGTCCACCAACGCACCTCCGGCAACCCCTGGCCCAACCGCGTCGTCCTCGGCGTCAACCGCCGCGACCGCGCCCCGCACGACCACACCTGCGTCCGCCTCGAAAACGAATTCCTCGCACTCGAAATCCTCCCCGACCTCGGCGGCCGCATCCACTCCGCCCGCGACAAAACCACCGGCTACGACTTCTTTTACAAACAACACGTCATCAAACCCGCCCTCATCGGCTGCCTCGGCTCCTGGATCTCCGGCGGCCTCGAGTTCAACTGGCCCTTCCACCACCGCCCTTCCACCTTCATGCCCGTTGACTTCCATATCGAACACGAACCCGGCGGCGCCGCCATCGTCTGGCTCTCCGAACACGACCCCATGGAACGCATGAAGGGCATGGTCGGCATCCGCCTCGCCCCGGGCGAAGCCCTCTTTGAAACCCGCGTCAAACTCGCCAACAGAACCCCGCTCCCCTCCTCCTTCCTCTGGTGGGAAAACACCGCCGTCCCCGTCAATGAATCCTACCAGATCTTCTTCCCCCCCGACGTCTCCCACGTCCACTTCCACTACAAACGCTCCGTCACCACCTTCCCCGTCGCCTCCAACGCCACCGGCGTCTTCAACGGCATCCGCTACAACGGCCCCACCGACATCTCCTTCCACAAAAACACCCTACAGCCCACCTCCTACTTCAGCGCCGAATCCAAACACGACTTCTTCGGCGGCTACGACCACTCCAAAAACCGCGGCGTCGTCCACGTCGCCAGCCGCCACATCTCCCCAGGCAAAAAAATGTTCACCTGGGCCTACAACCAACTCTCCCATTCCTGGGAAAACGCCCTCACCGACTCCGACGGCCCCTACGCCGAACTCATGGCCGGCTGCTTCTCCGACAACCAGCCCGACTTCTCCTGGATCGAACCTTTCGAAACCAAAAACTTCTCCCAGTTCTGGTTCCCCATCTCCAACACCGGCATCCCCCTCTTCGCCAACACCAACGGCGCCATCCACTGGGACGCCTCCACCCTCAAAATACAAACCACCCGCGCCTTCCCCTCCGCAAACATCACCGTCCGCGACCCCTCCGGCCAAATCCTCCTCGAAACCTCCGCCAACCTCCTCCCCGGACAAGTCGCCGCCTTCAACTGCGCCATCGCCGCAGGCAACTCCATAAACGTCTCCCTGAACGGAAAATCACTCCTGTTTTATACACACGAAACTCCCCCGACGCTCGGCGTCCCGGACCCCGCCGGCGACCTCCCCGACTTCAAGTCCGTCAAAACCGCCGGCGAACTCTACCGCATGGGCCTCCACGTCTGGCAGTATCGCGACCCAGCCATCCTCCCAGATGTCTTTTGGAAGGAAGCCCTCGCCCGCGACCCCGGACACGCCGACTCCCTCCTCGCCCTCGCCGGCTTTTATTACAAACACGCCGACCTCCAAAACGCCCTCGCCTGCGCCGAAAAAGCCCGCGACGTCCTCACCCGCCACAACCAACGCACCCGAAGCGGCGCCTTGTATTATCTGCTCGGCCTCGTTTATACACAATCCGGCGACCTCCAAAAAGCCCGCGACTTCTTCCACAAATCAGCATGGAACATGGATTACCACAGCGCAGCCATGACGCGCGTCGCCGCCCTCGACGGCCGCCTCGGCGATCTCAATGAAATGCGCGGACACAGCGCCGCCGCCCTTTTATATAATGCCGAAAACCCACTCGCCTCCGTCTATAATGCCCTCGCCGCCCTCAAACTCGGCGACCTCCCCGCCGCCGTCGCCCGCCTGGAAACTATATTAAAAACCGACCCGCTGAACCATCTCGCCCGCCTCGCCCTCTGCCTCTGCGGAAAAACGAACCTCGCCGAATTCATCCAAACCCTCCGCAGCGACCCCTCCCAAACCGCCCTCGACCTCGCCTTCGACCTCGCCGCCTGCGGCATGGAGGCCGACGCCCTGCCGCTCCTCCGCGCCATCCCCGACAAGTCGCCGTCAATCCATTACCTGCTCGGCGATTACAAAGCCGCCGAAACCGCCCCGACCGGAAAAACCTTCCCTTTCCGCATCGAGGAGGCCGCCCTCCTCGAAAAAATAACCCGCGACCAGCCAAACCTCCCGATGGCGCGTTATTATTACGGCTGCCTGCTCTACGCGAAGGGCGCCCACGCGCAGGCCGCCGCCCAATTCAAGGCCGCCATCCAACTGAAACCGGACTTTTATGTCCCTTATAGAAACCTCGCCGTCGCCAATTACAGCCACCTCAACCAGCGCGACAACGTGCTGCCGCTCCTCAAAAAAGCCCTCGAACTGCGCCCCGGCGACGCCCAGCTCGTCTTTGAAACCGCCCACGTGATGGCCAAACTCGGCGTCAGCCCCGCCGAAAGAATCCAATTCATCCTCGCCAACACAAAAGACACGCCGCGCGACGACGTCTGCATCGAACTCGCCCGCGCTTATAATCAAAACGGCGATCCGGAAAAAACCCTGGAATTATATGAAAAACACACCTTCGTCCCCTGCGAGGGCGGCGAGCACGCCACCGCCGGACAATACATGGACGCCTGCCACATCATCGGCAGAAAACTCTTGCGCGACAATAAATTCAAAGACGCCCTCGCCGCCTTCCGCGCCGCGCAAGTCCTGCCTCGAAACCTCGGCGCCGGCCTCTGGCACGAGGCCCGGCTCGTCCCGCACCAGTATCACGAGGCCCTCTGCCTCGACGCCCTCGGCGAAACGGAAAAAGCCGCGCTTATATACAATCATATATCAAACCTCGCCATTGATTATTTCTCCAATATGCACCTCCCAGAGCTGCCTTATTACAAGGCGATGGCCCTCTCCAAAACCGGCGCCGCCCCCGAGGCCCGCGCCTTGATGGACGCCTGCCTGAAAAAATGGACGAACGCCCTCGGCGTCACCGACCCCGGCTGGTTCGCCACAACCCCGTTCTTCATCTCCTACTGCGACGCCCCCGCCCGTCTCCGCGCCGCCTATTACAATTATCTCCTCGGCTTCGTCGCCCGCTTCGCGAACGACGCCCCCGCCGCCCGCCTCCGCTTCCGACAAGCCGCCGCCCTCGACCCCCACAACAACAGCTACCACATCGAAGAACAATTAACAATTGGCAATTAACAATTAACAATAAAGTCCCGCGCGCCGCCTTTGCCCCCTTTGTCCCATACGTCCCTTTGTCCCTCGCGCCGCCCCTCCCAAAACCCAAACGTGTTTTGTAAGAAACCCCGCAACAGGTATCGCATCCAACGCCCCCTGCCCCCACCCTCGCCCCAGTCTCAAATCTGAAATCTCAAATCCCCCCCGTCCCATTCCCATAACTCCCATCCCTCCCATGCCCACACT
>JAISTY010000069.1 GCA_031272375.1 Opitutaceae bacterium
AAACTCGCTCCCTCCAACCTCCCCGCCGCCAACATCACCGTCACCGACGCCTCCGGCGCCGCCCTCCCCTTCACCCTCGCCGCCGACGGCACCTTGTCGCTCCTCCCCGCCCTCATCCCCGCCGCCCTCCCGCTGAACGCCTTCCTCGCCTACGCCCTCATCCCCGGCCCCGACGCCACCCTCCCCGCCACCAACGGCTCCACCGCCCACCTCCCCGTCACACGGATTTCCAACGACACCCTCTCCATCAATTTCACCCCCGCCCGCGCCGGCTTCACCTACGAAATCCAGCGTTCGCTCGACCTCCAAACCTGGGAAACCCTCCAAACCATCCCCGGCGGCTCCTCCACCCCGCTCACCCTCGTCTCCCCCCTCCCCGTCTCCGCCGCCCCAAAACAATTCCTCCGCCTGAAAATCACCCCAAAAAACTAACCCCGCCACCATGCCCCCATCCCTTCCCATTGCCCCCATCTCTCCCATGTCTCCCATTGCCCCCGCGCGCCCTCCGCGCCTTTTGTGCCCTTGGCGTCTAATTTCTAATTCCTAATTCCTAATTCCTAATTTTCGCTTCCACCATGCAACGCCGCCACTTCCTCGCCACGCTCGGCGCCCTCACCGCCGCCTCCGCACTCCCCTCAAAAGCCGCCGTCCAACAACCTGCCGCGCGACAACCCGCCGCCACCACCGACGACGGCCCCTTGCTCCTCGGCTCCCCCGCCGTCTTCGCCCCGACCGCCTCCTCCCTCTCCATCACCGTCCCCCTCCGCGCCCCGGCCTTCGTCCGCATCGAACACGGCCCGACCCCAAAACTCGGCAACCTCACCAACGGCACCCCTTGGGGCTTCGTCCCCCACGACGACTCCGTTGTCAAAATCACCCTCGCCGACCTCCCTCCCGGCGCCCGCCGCCACTGGCGCGCCCTCCTCACCCCGCTCAACGGCGGCGACACCCAATCCACCCCGGTCTATTCCCACAAAACCCTCGACCCTTCCGCCCCCTCCACCCGCTTCTCCGTCTGGAACGACACCCACGACAACGCCCCCACCCTCCGCAAACTCCACTCCCTCCTCGACCCCGACGACGACTTCCTCCTCTGGAACGGCGACGCCTCCAACAACATCAACGACCCCGCTATCATCGCCCCCACCTACGTCTCCCCCCGCGGCCTCAACCTCGCCCTCGCACCCGCCATCCTCTTCGCCCGCGGCAACCACGACGTCCGCGGCCGCTGGGCCAACAAACTCAACAACCACCTCGCCTTCCCCGGCAACCGCCCCTTCTGCGCCTTCCGCTCCGGCCCCCTCGCCGCCATCCTCCTCGACACCGGCGAGGACAAACCCGACGCCCACCCCTCCTTCCGCGGCACCGCCGCCTTTGAACCCCTCATCCGCGAACAGGCCGCCTGGCTCGGCAACGTCATCCGCCAACCCGAAATCCGCGACGCCCCCTACCGCGTCGTCTTCTGCCACATCCCCCTCCGCTGGACCGACGAAACCCCGCCCGACTACGCCAACAAGGGCTTCGACCACGTCAGCCTCCGCGGTCGCGCCGCCTGGGAACCCGCCCTCCTCCGCTGGGGCGTCCAGCTCGTCATCTCCGCCCACAACCACCGCGCCTCCCGCCTCCCCCCGTCCCCGCGCCACCCCTACACCCAAATCCTCGGCGGCGGCCCGAAATTGGAGGCCGCCACCCTTATGCGCTGCCACGCCGACGCCTCCGCCCTCCGCCTCACCGTCACCAAAATCAAGGACAACTCCACCGTCATCGAGGAAACCCTCCCCCCCCACGCCTAACCCCAAAAACCCAAACCGCCCCTCCGCGCGCCCATCCCCATCCTTCGGGTCAATTCCCTCCTTTTTCACGGCTCACCCGCGTTGTTTTTATCCGGTTGGAAAATTGACTTTTTTCGGGTTGGCGGACAAAGAGCGACGGGCGCATAAATTTCCAATCCATTCAACACCAAAAGGATTTATCCGTGTGATCCGTGCCAATCCGTGCAATCCGTGGTTGCTCTGGAAAACTAAAATCCGGCCGGCGGAACGGGCGGCGCCCCCGCCAAGATTATCCTTCCCTCCGCGGCGGGCCGATTTCTAACTCGCCCACGATTTCCACCTATGAACAAACCCGTCCTCCTCATCATCCGCGACGGCTGGGGCAAAAACCCCCATCCCGAACAAGCCGCCGTCAACGCCGTCAACCTCGCCAAAAAACCCGCCGACGACTTCCTCCACGCCCATTACCCCTTCACCCTCCTCAAGGCCTCCGGCCTCGATGTCGGCCTCCCCGACGGCATCATGGGCAACTCCGAGGTCGGCCACGAAAACATCGGCGCCGGCCGCATCGTTGACCAGGAGCTCGTCCGCCTCAACAAGCTCTTCTCCGAGCACAAACTCGCCTCCAACCCCGTCTGGCAGGCCGCCGTCGCACGCGTCAAAAACAACCCCGCCGCCAAACTCCACCTCATGGGCATCGTCTCCGACGCCGGCGTCCACGGCATGCTCGAACACCTCTACGGCCTCCTCGCCCAGGCCAAAACCGACGGCGTCCCCGCCGACCGCGTCTTCATCCACGCCTTCACCGACGGCCGCGACACACCCCCCACCTCCGGCCTCGGCTACATCCAACAGGTCGAGGCCAAATGCCGCGAACTCGGCATCGGCAAAATCGCCTCCGTCTGCGGCCGCTTCTGGGTCATGGACCGCGACAACCGCTGGGACCGCGTCTCCAAGGCCTACTTCATGCTCTCCGGCAAACAAGCCGCCGCCTCCGCCTCCAACCCCGAATCCGCCGTCCAAAATTATTACAACAACCCCCTCTCCGACTCCCAAAAAGGCGACGAGTTCGTCGTCCCCACCTGGATCGTTGACGCCGGCGGCAAACCCCTCGCCACCTTCGCCGACGGCGACTCCGTTGTCTTCTACAACTACCGCGGCGACCGCCCCCGCGAAATCACCAAAGCCTTCGTCCTCGACAACTTCGACGGCTTCGACCGCGGCCCCAAACTCGACCTCTACTACGCCACGATGACCGAATACCAGACCGGTCTCCCCGTTCACGTCATCTCCCCTAAACCGGAAAAATTGAAAAACATCCTCGGCGAGGTCGTCTCCAACGCCGGCATCCCCCAGTTCCGCTGCGCCGAAACCGAGAAAAACCCCCACGTCACCTTCTTCTTCAACAACTACCGCTCCGAACCCTTCCCCGGCGAGGACCGCGCCTGCCCCGCCAGCCCAAAAGTCGCCACCTACGACCTCCAACCCGAAATGTCCGCCGCCGAGGTCACCCGCCTCTCAAAAGCCGCCATCCTCTCCGGCAAATACGGCCTCGTCGTCGTCAACTACGCCAACCCCGACATGGTCGGCCACACCGGCAACCTCTCCGCCGCCATCAAAGCCTGCGAGGCCACCGACGCCGGCGTCGGCGAACTCCTCGACGCCCTCAAACAGGTTGACGGCAAGGCCTTCATCGTCGCCGACCACGGCAACTGCGAGCAAATGTGGGACTTCAAAACCAACGCCCCCCACACCTCCCACACCCTCAACCTCGTCGAGGCCTTCATCGTCGCCCCCGACCTCACCCCGCAAACGCCCCTCCGCCAGGGCGGACGCCTCGCCGACATCGCCCCCACTATTCTCGACCTCATGGGCCTCCCGAAGCCCCCCGAAATGACCGGCCAATCCCTCCTCAAACCCTGACGCCCCCCGCGCGCTCACTGCGGGCTTGCCGCGCCTCCCACGCGGGGGAAAAAACTCCCCCGCCATGAAACGAAACCTCGCCCTCCTCCTCTGCGCGGCGGCGGCCCTCCTCCTCCTCGGCTGCTCCAGCGTCGAACAACGCATCGAGGCCAACCGCGAACTCTTCAACAGCCTCACACCCGCCCAGCGCGACCTCATCGCCGCCGGCCGCGTCGCCGTCGGCTTCACCACCGACATGGTCCTCCTCGCCCTCGGCCAGCCCGACAAAACCTGGTCGCGCACCGACGCCTCCGGCTCCGGCGAAACCTGGAGCTACACCACCTGGGAAACCCGCGGCGGCGTCGCCCTCTACTCCGGCTGGTGGCACCGCGGCTGGTGGCAGCCCTACCGCGGCGCCCTCTATTACCTCGACTTCCCAGACCGCCGCGAACGCGACCGCGTCAGGGTCGTCTTCCGCGACGGAAAAGTCGTCGAAATCGAGGAGCGCAAATGAACGCCCCCACGCCCCGCCCGTGAGAAACAACCCCGCCTTCCTCCCCACCTCCGCCAAGGAAATCGCCGCCCGCGGCTGGGACCGCCCCGACGTGATTTTACTCACCGGCGACGCCTACGTTGACCACCCCGCCTTCGGCGCCGCCGTCATCGGACGCGTCCTCGAACACGCCGGCTGGCGCGTCGCCATCGTCCCTCAACCCAACTGGCGCGACGACCTCCGCGACTTCCGGAAACTCGGCGCCCCCCGCCTCTTCTTCGGCGTCACCGCCGGCTCGATGGACAGCATGGTCAACCACTACACCGCCAACCGCCGCCTCCGCTCGGACGACGCCTACACCGCGGGCGGCAAGGCCGGCATGCGCCCCGATTACGCCGTCAAAACCTATTCGCGCATCCTCAAAAAACTCTTCCCCGAAACGCCCCTGGTGCTGGGCGGCATCGAGGCCTCCCTGCGCCGCTTCTCCCATTACGATTACTGGGCGGATTCCGTCCTGCCTCCGATACTCGCGGAAACCGGCGCCGACCTCCTCGCCTACGGAATGGGCGAGCGCGCCGTCCTCGAAATCGCGCGGCGCATTGACGCCGGGGAGCCGCTCGAGGGCATCGCGCAAACGGCGCGCCGGGCGCCGCTCGACAACCTGCCGCCGCTGCGGGCGGCGCGGCCGGATCTGCTCCTGTTGCACCCTCACGAAACGGCGGCGGCGGACAAACGCGCCTTCGCCGAAAACTTCCGCGTCATCGAGGAGCAGTCCAACCGCCTCGACGCCGCGCCCCTCGCCCAGGCCGTCGGCGGAAATTTCGTGCTCGCCGAACCGCCGGGACCGCCGCCCGGAACGGAGGAAACCGACGCCGTCTTCGCCCTCCCCTACACGCGCCGCCCCCACCCGCGCTACGAGGGCAAACACATCCCGGCCTTCGCCATGATCCGCGACTCGGTGACCTTGCACAGGGGCTGCTTCGGCGGCTGCTCCTTCTGCACCATCTCCGCCCACCAGGGAAAATTCGTCTCCTCCCGCAGCGAGGCCTCCATCCTCGCCGAGGTGGCGCGCGTGGCGTCAGCGCCCGATTTCTCCGGACACATCACCGACCTCGGCGGCCCCTCCGCCAATATGTGGGGTCTGCGCGGCCGCTCCGAAAAAATCTGCGCCCTCTGCCGCCGCCCTTCCTGCCTCTTCCCCAAAATCTGCCCCAACCTCAACACCGACCACGCTCCGCTGACCGCCTTGTATGCGAAGGCCGAAGCCGTCAAAGGCGTCCGCAAAGTGACCATCGGCAGCGGATTGCGTTATGATTTGTTCCTGGATGAGAACGGCTTCCTCAACGACGCCGCGCGCGCCTATTTCCGGCGGCTTGTCGCCCGGCACGTCTCGGGCCGCCTCAAGGTGGCGCCGGAACACAGCGAACCCCACGTATTGGATCATGTTAGAAAACCGCGATTTGAACTGTTCGAGCGCTTGAAGGAAATCTTCGACGCCCTCAACGCGGAGGACGGCGCCCGGCGGCAGCTTGTCCCCTATTTCATCTCCAGCCTCCCGACCTGCCGCGACGAGGACATGCGCCGTCTGCGCGCCAAACTCCGGCGCCTCGGCTGCCCGCACGAACAGGTGCAGGACTTCACCCCCACGCCACTGACGCTGGACAGCACCCTTTACCACACGGGCTTGGACCCGTGGACGCTGAAGCCCGTCTTCGTCGCGAAAACCCGCGAGGAAAAATTGTGCCAGCGGGCCGAATTGCTGCCGGAGGGGGCTTTTTCAGGGGCCCGGAAACCGCGCCCCCCGAAAATCCAAACGCGGAAAATCCGCTTCCCTTCCCGCCCCGCCCCCCTGTAAAGCCCCCCCGTAAAAATCCCGCCCGCCTCCAAACCATGAAACCGCTCACGCTCACACTAACAGACACACTTGCCGCCGCCCTTGACCGGGGGGAGGAGGTTTGCGTCAAGGCGCACGGACGCGCCTATCGTGTTATTGCAACCCCTCCCGCTCCCCTCACCCCGAACGCGGCCACTCTCGCCGCAATGGAGGAACCGGACCCAGCGAAATCCTTTTCAACCGTCGAGGAACTCATGCGCGC
>JAISTY010000094.1 GCA_031272375.1 Opitutaceae bacterium
CTCTTATCTCTTATCTTTTATCTCTTATCTTTAATCTTCCGCCCCCCCAGCGCCGCCCCAGCGGCGCGCACTCTGAATTGTTAATTGCTAACTGTTAATTGCCAATTGTTAACTGCCCCAGCCGCTTCTCCATCGCGTCGCGCTGCAACGCCTCCATCACCTCGTCGAAACCGCCTTCCATCACCCGCGGCAGGTTGTGCAGCGTCAGCCCGATGCGGTGATCCGTCAGCCGGTTCTGCGGAAAATTATACGTCCGCACCCGCTCGCTCCGGTCGCCCGTCCCTATCTGCCCCCGACGCTCCGCCGCGTAATGCGCCCGCTCCTCCTCCTCCTTCCGTTGCAGCAACCGCGCCCGCAACACCGCCAGCGCGCTCGCCTTGTTCTTCTGCTGCGACCGCCCGTCCGCGCAATACACCGTCAGCCCAGTCGGCTTGTGCACAATCCTCACCGCCGAATCCGTCGTGTTCACCCCCTGCCCGCCGGGCCCGCTCGCCCGCTGCACCGTGATCTCCAATTCCTGCGGATCAATCTTAACATCCACCTCCCCCGCCTCCGGCAGCACCGCCACCGTCACCGTTGACGTGTGCACACGCCCCGCAGCCTCCGTCTCCGGCACCCGTTGCACCCGATGAACCCCGCTCTCGAACTTCATCTGCCGATACACGTCCCGCCCCTTGATGGCAAAACTCGCCTCCCGGAAACCGCCCCGCTCGCTCAGGCTCGTCCCCAGCGCCTCGAACGTCCACCCGCGCCCTTCCGCGTAGCGCTGGTAGGCCCGCGCCAGCTCCGCCGCGAACAACGCCGCCTCCTCGCCCCCCGTCCCCGCCCGTATCTCCAAAATCGTGTCGCGCGAATCCGACGGCTCCGGCGGCAGCATCGCCCCCATCACCGCCCGCCCCAACGCCTCCCGCCGCTCCCTCAACCCCGGCAACTCCGCCGCCGCCAGCTCGCGCATCTCCGCGTCCGTCCCGCTCCCCTCGCACGCAATCCCCTCCGCGTCCGCGATTTCCCTGTCAACCTTCTCCAGCGCCGCGTAATCGTCGAGCAGCGCGCACAACTTCTGATGCTCCCGCGTCACCTCCGCCGCGACCTTCGGATTGGCGTAAAATTCGGGCGACGCCATCCGCGCGTCGAGTTCGTCGCGGCGCAACTTGAACGGGGCTATGTCCGGCAGTCTCGGCATGGCGCCGCGCGGGCATCACTTCCGTGGCAGCTTCAGCTTCTGCCCGACAGCCAGCTTCGTCCACACAACGTCCGGGTTCACCGCCATCAGGTCGGCGAGCTTCACTCCCGCCGCCGCCGCGATTTTCCCGCCCGTGTCGCCACCCTTCACAATGTATTCGTCGGCCCCGGCAACCGCCGCTTGTGGCGCGCCGCCAGAAAAGGACGACGACGCCGCCGCGGGCGCCGGACGCCGCGCAAGCGCCGCCTTGATCGCCTCAATCTCCGAGCGCGTCTCGTTGATGGCCTTCCCGGCATCCGTCAGCGCGTTCTGCACATCCGCCGCCAGCCTGTTCACCGCCTGCTGCGCCGACGCCCCCTGCCGCGCGCTGCTGTCCGCGTTCCGCGCCACCCCCTCCGTCGTCTCCACACGCGACTCAAGACTCGCGATCCGCTCCGTGTTCGCCTTGCTCGCCCCGGACGACTTCACCAGCGCCACGCAGGAAAGCACAATGGCAATGACCCCGACGATAAGACCCGCCACCGGCAGGTAGTTGCTGCTGTTCTCTCGCGAAATGGTATCCATGTTCAAAAGGTTTTGTGGCCGCCCTTCTGGGGGGCTTCCCCACGCCGCGCAAGAAAAGATTGCCCGCCACCGCCTTCGCTGCCGCCATCCGCCCCCATGTTTGTGGATGAATGCGTCATCAATGTCCAGGCCGGGGACGGCGGCGCCGGCGCGATCAGCTTCCGACGCGAAAAATACGAACCTTGGGGCGGCCCCAACGGCGGCGACGGCGGCCGCGGCGGCGACATCGTCCTCCTCGGCGACGACGACACCGACAGCCTCCTCGACTTCAAATACCGCCCCCGCCGCCGCGCCGAAAACGGCGGCGCCGGCGCCGGCCGCGACCGCAACGGCCGCGAGGGCAAATCCGAAATCCTCCGCGTCCCCCCCGGCACCGTCGTCTCCCTCCCCGACGGCGGCGGACAAGTCGCCGAGGTCACCGCCGACGGCCAGCGCCTCGTCCTCTGCAAGGGCGGCAACGGCGGCTGGGGCAACTCCCACTTCAAAAGCCCCGTCAACCGCGCCCCGCGCCGCGCCAACCCAGGCCAGCCCGGCGCCGCCGGCGTCTTCCGCCTCGAATTGAAAAGCATCGCCGACATCGGCCTCGTCGGCTTCCCAAACGCCGGCAAATCCTCCCTCACGGGCCGCCTCACCCGCGCCCGCCCACGCGCCGCACCCTACCCCTTCACCACCCTCCGCCCTCAAATCGGCGTCCTCCCCTATCCCGATACCCACGAATCCCTCCTCCTCGCCGACGTCCCCGGCCTCGTCGAGGGCGCCAGCGAAAACAAGGGTCTCGGCCACCGCTTCCTCCGCCACATCGAACGCTGCCGCCTCCTCGCCCTCCTCCTCGACATGGCCGGAACCGACGGTCGCGATCCGCGCGACGACTATGCCGTCCTCCTGCGCGAGCTGGAGGCCCACGACCCAGCCCTCCTCGCCAAACCGCGCCTCGTCATCGCCAACAAAATGGACCTCCCCGCCGCCGCCCCCAACCTCGCCAAATTCCGCCGCCGCCACAAAAAACTCCCCGTCCTGCGCCTCTCCTGCCTGACCGGCGCCGGCCTCGCGGAGCTGAAGGCGGGTCTGCGCGACGCCTTCATCGCCGCCGGCGGCAAACCCCGCCCCGCCGGCAAGGCCTCCCCCGCCGCCTGACGCCACGCCTCCCGACAAAACGCTTGCGGGTCGGGATGGGGCGGCGTTGCCTCCGCGCCCTTTCCGCCATGAAGCGTCATCCTTTCCTTCTCATCGCCACAGGCGCCCTCGCCGCCGGCCTGCTGCTCTCCGCCGGCTGCTCCGACGGCAAACCAAGGCGCCTTTCCGAGAATGAAACCCTCGAAATCAAAAACCTCGAGGCCGACGCCCGCTTCGCCGCAAGCCTGCGCGACTTCGCCCGCGCCGAAAAAGACCACGCCGCCGCCGCCGCCATCAATCCCGACGACCCTTCCTTGCAACTCCTCCTTGGCATGGCCCAGGCACGGCAGGGCAAAAAGGACGACGCCCGCAAGGCCTACAAAAAGGCCGTGAAACTCGCCGAGGCCCA
>JAISTY010000225.1 GCA_031272375.1 Opitutaceae bacterium
ACGTCATCTCCTCCGCCGTCGGCCACCTCGTCGAACTCCAAATGCCCGAGGACATTGACAAAAAAAAATACGGCTACTGGCGCCTCGAAACCCTCCCCATCATCCCCGAAAAATTCGGCCTCAAACCCATCCCCTCCTCCCGCGAGCGTTTCGCGTCCCTTAAAAAACTCCTCGCCCGCAAGGATATATCCGAAGTCATCAATGCCTGCGACGCCGGGCGCGAGGGCGAGCTTATCTTCACCTACATCTGCCAGCTCGCCAACGTCTCCAAAAAACTCCCCGTCAAGCGCGCCTGGATGCAAACCATGACCGCCGACGGCATCCGCGCCGCCTTCGCCAGACTCCGCGACGGCTCCGAAATGGCCGGCCTCGCCGACGCCGCCCGCTGCCGCTCCGAGTCCGACTGGCTCGTCGGCATCAACGGCACCCGCGCCGTCACCCGCCGCATGTTCGGCTCCCGCGGCGGCAACGTCGCCTCCGTCGGCCGCGTCCAAACCCCCACCCTCGCCATCGTCTTCGCCCGCGAACTCGAAATCCGCAACTTCACCCCGCGCGACTACTGGCGCCTCTCCGCCCGCTTCAAAATCACAAACGGAGACTACGAAGGCATTTACCAAGTCCCTAACTTCAAAAAATCCGACGCCGACGACCAGCTCAAACCCGAGCGCCTCTGGGACAAACAAGCTGCCGAAGCCATCCTCGCCGACTGCCTCGCCGCCAAAACCGCCGAGGTCCGCGATGACAAAAAAGCCGCCACCCAAATCGCCCCGCGCCTCTACGATCTCACGACCCTCCAACGGGAAGCGAACACCCGCTTCGGCCTCCCTGCGCGCCGCACCCTCCAAATCGCCCAAGCCCTCTACGAACGCCACAAAGTCCTCACCTACCCCCGCACCGACTCCCGCGCCCTCCCGGAAGACTACATCCCCACCTGCAAGGAAACCCTCGGCAAACTCTCCGGCACCCTCGCCCAACACGCCAGAAAAGCGTTGGACAACAACTGGATCCGCCCAAACAAGCGCATCTTCAACAACGCCCAGATCTCCGACCACTTCGCCATCATCCCCACCGGAGCCGACGCCTCCAAACTCGACGACATGGAGGCCAAAATCTACGACATGGTCGCCCGCCGCTTCGTCGCCGTCTTCCACCCCGCCGCCGAATTCGACGTCACAACCCGCTCCACCACAATCGCCTCCAAACACACCTTCAAATCCGAAGGCAAGGTCCTCACCAACGCCGGCTGGCTCGCCGTCTATGGCAAAACCACCATCGAGGACGACTCCTCCGAAAATCGTAAATCCGAAACCGCCAATCGTAAATCCACCTCCCTCCCCGCCCTCGCCCCCGCCGACAAATCCGCCGCCAAAGTCCTCGGCGCCACCCTCCTCTCCGAAACCACCAAACCGCCCCCGCGCTACACCGAGGCCACCCTCCTCTCCGCCATGGAAGGCGCCGGAAAACTCGTTGACGACGAAGACCTTGCGCAAGCCATGAAGGAACGCGGCCTCGGCACCCCCGCCACCCGCGCCGAAACCATCGAGGGCCTCGTCAACCAGAAATACATTGACCGCGACGGCAAGGACCTCGTCCCCACCGCCAAAGCCGGTCAGCTCCTCGAATTCCTCTCCGCAATCAAGGCCGACGCCCTCACAAAGCCCGACATGACAGGCGAATGGGAATTCAAACTCCGCCAGATGGAACACGGCAAATTCCCTCGCCCGCGCTTCATGGAGGAAATCGTTGACGCCACCAAGGGCCTCGTCGAACGCACCAAAAACTTCGAGGAACACCACGACGACAACACCACCGCCACCACCATCCCCTCCCCCACCGACAACCTGCCGCTCGTCGAAACCCTCCGCGCCTACCGCTCCCAGGACGGACGCCTCACCATCTTCAAAACCATCAGCGGACGCAAAATCGAGGAACCCGAAGTCCGCCAACTCGTTGCAAACAACGAAATCGGCCCGCTCGACGGCTTCGTCTCCGCCCGCAACGGACGCCGCTTCACCGCCAAACTCCGCCTCGCACCCGACCCCAAGAAAGCCGAAAACCTCATCGCCAAACTCGACTTCGGCGACGCCGAGGACCTCGCCGCCCTCGAACCCGTTTGGACAGATCCTAATACCGGCGAACAACTTGTGGAAAGCGACACCCGCTACATCCTCCGCAAGCGCGAAAAGGGCGACGCCGAATGGCAGCGCGTTTTCAGCGCCGGCAAAATCCTCTGCAAACGCACGATCACCCGCGCCGAAATCATCAAAATCCTCTCCGAAGGCAAAAGCGGCCTCATCACCGACTTCACCTCCAAATTCGGACGCCCCTTCAAGGCCTACCTGACGCGCGCCAAAAACCGCCTCGCCTTCGAGTTCCCCCCCCGCGAACCCAAGGCCGGCGGCGCCGCCAGCGCCCGCAAACCCAAGCCAGTCTTCAACCCAAAGACCGCCAAGCAAATAGGCACATCTCCCTCCCACAACAACCTGCCGCTCTTCGAGACCAAGGACGCCTATGTTGTCGCCGACCTTGAAGGCAGCAACGAACCCCGCGTCCTCTTTGAGATAAAGCGCGAGATCTGCAAAAAGGAGATCCCCGCCGAAGAGGTGAAACGCCTCCTAACCGACGGCAAAACCAACATGATGGAAGGTTTTATCGGCAAAAGCGGCCGCCCCTTCACCGCGGGCTTTGTCTTAAGCAAAACCGGCAAAAAAGCCGACTTCGACTTCCCGCCGAGATAACCAAAACACGGGCTTCCCAAACCACGGATTTTTAAACTTTGCTTCGTCTTGGTTCGACTTCGTGTGAGACTCGGAACTTCGGGTGCGTAATGGCGCCGGCGCGCGTCAGCAGACAGCCGCCCATGATGGGATCGTCCGGCTCCACGCGCACCTCCTTTTTTTCCGCGTCCCAGAAGTGGGTGATGAAGGCGGTCAGGTTGCCCGAAAACATGCGGCTGGCGTCGCGGGCAAGAACGCGCTCAAGGCTGGCGCAGCCAATCACCCGCACACCGTTGGCGGTGACGACCTCGCGCGCCGCGTCGGAACCCTCGACGTTGCCGCCGGTGTCAACGGCCATGTCCAGCACAAGGCTTCCGGGCGCCATGCCGGAAAGCATCTCCGCGGTCAGGAGGCGCGGCGCCGGACGCCCGAAAACCTTCGCGGTGGTGATGACAACGTCGGCCTGCGCGCAGGCCTTCGCCATGCCCGCGCGTTGTTTCGCGACCTGCTCCGGCGTGAGCTCGCGGGCGTAGCCCTGGGCGGTCTGCCCCGTCTCGCCGATGTCTATCTTCAAAAACCTCGCGCCGAGGGATTTCACCTGCTCCTCGACGGCGGGGCGCGTGTCAAAGGCCTCCACGCGCGCGCCGAGGCGCCTCGCCGTGGCGATGGCCTGCAGGCCCGCGACACCGACGCCGATGATGAGCACGCGCGCGGGGGACAAGGTGCCGGCGGGGGTCATCAGCAACGGAAATATCTTCGGCAGGCGCGCGGCGGCCTGTGTCACGGCGCAATAGCCGGCGAGGTTCGCCTGGGAGCTGAGAACGTCCATTTTCTGCGCGAGGGTGGAGCGCGGGATCAATTCCAGGCTCACGGCGCTCACACCGGCGGCGGCAAGATCCGCGAGAAGCTGTTTTTCGGCGAAGGGGTTCAGAAAACTCAAATGGAGCGCGCCCGGCTTCAGCCCGGCGGCGGTGTCCGGTTTCAGCACCCGAAGCACGATGTCCGCGGCGGCGAGGGACGCGGCGGCGTCGGACGCGACGGTGGCGCCGGCCTCCGCGTAGGCGGCGTCGGTGAAGCCCGCCCGCAGCCCCGCGCCCGGCGCGACCTCCACGCGCAGACCGAGGCGCGCCAGCTTGGCGGCGTCCTCCGGGACGAGCGCCACGCGCGTTTCCTCCGCCGCCGTTTCACAGGGAATAAAGACCGTTTTCATGAGGGAAAAACGGGGCGGATTAGTCCGCCCGCGGCTTTCAGCGTCAAACCCCATTTCACCCCCCCCCCGCGGCGCGCCCGCCGGCGGCTCATTTGACGAGCACCGGCAGCGGCCGGAAGGCGCCGCGCCAATAGACGAGCAGCAGGTTGTGGCCGGTCTTCAGGCTCGCGCGCAAATCGGGAAGCTCGGAGACGGGTTTGCGGTTCACCTCCACGATCAACATGCCGGGCGCGAGCCGTCCGGCGTGCGGCGATTCGGGCGCGACGCCGGTGACGAGCAGGCCGCCGGTGACGCCCCGCTCGATGCCGAGGCCGCGCCGGTTTTCGCGGGTCAGCGGCTCAAGGGTGACGCCCTCAAGGGCGGAGGCTCCAGGAAGCGCGGCGGCGTCCAGGGTTTCAAGGACGGCCTTCAACTTGAGCGGCTTGCCGTCGCGGATGAGGGACAGCTCGACCTGCGCGCCGGGGGCGGTCTGGGAGATTTTCGGGCGCAGCGCGGGCGGAGTGGTGACGGGGGTCTTGGTGACGGCGGTGATGATGTCGTTGCGCAGGACGCCGGCCTTCGCCGCGGGACCGCCCTCAAGGACGTTGGTGACATAGACGCCGGTGGTGCCGGCGGGCAGGTCGAGCGCCTCCAGCGTGCCGGCGTCCAGCTCGCCCATCGTCACGCCGAGGAAGCCGCGCGGGACGCCGCCGGTTTCGAGGAGCGAGTGCATCACGCTGACGGCGAGGTTGGAGGGAATGGAGAAACCGATGCCGATGTTGCCGCGCGAGGGGGAGACGATGGCGGTGTTGATGCCGACAAGCCGCCCTTTCGCGTCCACAAGGGCGCCGCCGGAGTTGCCGGCGTTGATGGGGGCGTCGGTCTGGATGAAGTTCTCGTAGCCGGCGACGTCCTCGAGGAGGCCGAGGTTGTTGCGCCCCGTCGCCGAGATGATGCCCATGGTGACGGTCTGGCCGACGCCAAGGGGGTTGCCGACGGCGAAGACAACGTCGCCGACGCGCGTCTGGTCGCTGTCGGCGAGGGTGGCGACGGGGAGCTTCTCGGCGTCAATCTTGATGACGGCGATGTCGGTCTTGGGGTCGGCGCTGACGAGTTTGGCGGGGAAGCGGCGCTCGTCGGGGAGGCGCACCTCCAGCTCGTCGGCGTCGGCGACGACGTGGTTGTTGGTGAGGATGTAGCCGTCGGGGGTGACGATGACGCCGGAGCCGAGGCCCTGCTCGCGCTGCTCGCGTTCGAGGTCGCCCGGATAGAACTGGCGGAAGAACTGCGGAAGGCGCTGGCGGACGATTTTGGTGGAATAGACGGAGACGACGGCCTGGCGGACGGGTTCGAGGGCGTCGGCGTAGCTGACGGGCGGGGCGGCGGCGCGGACGAGGGGCGAGGCGTCCACCTTGAGGTCGGGGGTCTTGGACTTTCCGTCCGCGACCAGCGGAAGGGCGGCGAGGGAGAGGACGAGCGCGAGGAGCGCGGTGGATTTCGTTTTCATGGTGCGGCGGTGATGCGGGACGGCGCGGGCGGGGGCGCGCCCCTTGTGACAAGGGGCGTTTTTTTTGGAGCGGGGCGCGGCGATTGTGGAGTTTTTTCGCGGCGCGCGGCGGCTTGTCAGGCGGATGCCGCGGAGAGCGAGAACGGGCGGGGGAGTTTGCCGCGCGCGGCGGCTTGTCGCGCGTCGGCGGTGAGGGTGAACGACAAGCTGCCGCCGGCGGCGATCGCGGCGTGCGGGATTTCGAGGGAGTTGTGCGGCCGCTTGTTGAGCGCGACTTTGGCGACGAGGGGCGTCCGGTCGGGATGCGCGCCGGCGGTC
>JAISTY010000236.1 GCA_031272375.1 Opitutaceae bacterium
CGGAGCGGCTTTGTGCTCTCTGTGTGAAACTCTGTGATCTCTGTGTAATGGGGTTGGGGGGCGGGGTTAGTCGGTCAGGGTGATTTCGCGCATGAGTTTGTAGCCGAGAATTTCGCGGATTTCGACGCGGCCGGTGAAGGTGGCGGTTTGCTGGCGGGCGTCGCCCTCGATGCGGCGGGCGATGGGGTCTATTTTTTCGCGGTAGGAGTCGAGGGCGGCGTAGTTTTTGAGCTGGACCATGGACATGACGTTGAAGTCGGAGGGGGAGGCGGCGTGGCCGTAGAGGATTTTGTAATCGAGGACGATGCCCTGGCGTTTGGCCTCGTCGAAGACGGCCTTGAAGGTCTTGGAGATGCTTTTGAAGTAGGCGTCGTGCATGCCGTGTTTGAGGCGAACGAGGATGATGTCCCAGACGGGGCCCTCGGAGTAGGGGGCGTTGCTTTGGGCGGGGGCGGGGAGCGTCGCGGCAAGGAGCGCGATGAGGCCGGAGAGAATGAGTTTTTTCATAATGATTACGGGTTGGTGTTTGTGGAGGAGATGACTTGGCGGTTGCGGGCAAAATCCAACGGGAAGAATGCGCGTGCGGTGACGAGGAGCGCGAGGCTGCCGAAAACATAAACGACTCCCAACAGCGAAATTCCGGCGCTGAGGGCGTAGGACTGCTTGATCGCGCCCAAGGCGAGCGGGGCGAGCGAGCCGACGCCGAAGGAGAAGCCGGCCATCAGCCCGGTCGCCGAGGCGTGGTGGCGCGGCGCGGTGACGTCGAAGAGCGAGGCGTAAATGTTGGAGTCGTAGAGGCCGCGGAAGAATCCGAAGGCGCCGAGCATCGCGTAAACAAGCCAGAGCTTGTGCGTCGCGCCCATGAGCCAGAGCGTCGGCACGCACAGCAGGAGCGCCATGCCGGACAGCTCGATGCGGAAGGAGGGGCGGTTCCCGACAATTTTGTCCGAGAGGCGCCCGCCGAGGAGCACTCCGGCGAAGGAGAAAAGCTGGTAGTAAAGCATGCTGAAGAAGCCGGCGCCGGCGGGCGCGAGGTTGAACGGCTCCAGCTGCAAGTAGGTCGGCATCCAGGAGAGGCATCCCATGTTGACAAAGGTCGAGCAGCCCAAAGCGAGCGTCAGCACCAGCGCGGTCGGCGTGCGGAGGATGGCGCGGAGGACGGCGCCGACCGGCTCGGAGCGAACGGCGTCGGCGGCGGTTTTGGGCGCGTCCTTCAACCGGGGCCACATCAGCGCGACGAGGACGACACCCGCGCCGCCGAACAGCCAGAAGGAATGCTCCCAGCCGTATTTTCCCGCGACCCAGCCGCCCGCCCAGCCGCACGACACCGCGCCGAAATACTGCGCGGTTTGGTAAATAGCGAGGGCCTGCCCGCGTGTTTTCACGTGATACTGGCCGATGAGCGCGGTGGCGGCGGGGACGAAAAAGGCCTCGCCCACAGCGGTTGCAATGCTGCGGACGACAATGAGCGAGACCAGTCCGTTGGTGAAGCCGGTCAGCATTGTCGCGACGCTCCAGGACAGCAGGCTCCAGAGGATGATTTTGCGCCGGGAGAAACGGTCGCCGAGGAAGCCGGCGACGGGCATCATCACCGCCATCGCGGCGATGAGGACGGTGTTGACCAGCCCGGTCTGGATGTCGGTCAGGCCGAGGGCGTCCTGCACCTGTTTCTGGACGACGCTGTAAAGCTGGCGGTCGGCCTGGTTCATGAAGTAGGCCAGCCAGAGCCAGACGATGATTTCCCAATGGAGGGGGATTTTTTTAAGCATGGATTTCACTTTTTGGGGCGCGAGTTTTTTGAGCCGCCAATGGAAGCCGATTTTCACCAAGGGGTGCCATCAATCGAGCCGGACAGCGGGGGAGGCGGAGGCGGCGTTCCGGGAGGGCATGGCGATCGGCCGGCCGGACGCGACGGGAGTGCCGAAGTCGGGGAAGCCGTCCGCGGTCCACGTGAACGGTTGCGCGAAGATGGCGCGCGCCCATCCGTTGGCGCGTTCGCGTTTGGCGTGATAGACGTGCCAGAATTGCGTGCCGTCGGGCGAGGTCGTGAAGGAGCCGTGGCCGATGCCGAAGGTTTTTTCGGTGGGTGAAAAAACGGGTTTCGGGTGCTTGCGCCACGCGCCGGGGTTGAGGGGGTCGTCGCCGACGAGTTCGAGGAGGCCGAGTTTATAGCTGGGTTGCCAGGAGCCGCTGGCGGAATAGACAAGGAAGGTGCGCCCGCCGTGCCGGAGGATTTGAGGACCTTCGTTGAGGCCGAGGCCGTCGTCGGTTTCGCCGACGCGCTCCCAGAGATGGTCGGCGTTGCCGCAGAGGCGGACGCGGTTGCCGGAAACCGTCCACGGGTTGCCCATGGGCGCGGCGTAGAGCCATTGCCCGCCGTTGCCGTTGCCGGTCTCCCAGCCCGACCAGATGAGATAGCGCTTGTCGCGATGCGTGAGGATCGTGCCGTCTATGGCCCAGCGATTTTGGGTTTTCCCCGCGATGTTGTCGCCGGTGTAAAGCTCGGCCTTGAAGGTGTAGTCACCGAGCGGGTCGTCGGTCGCGGCCTCGAGGACGATCATGCGGTGGTTGGCGTTGTTGTTGTCGGAGGCGGCGACGTAAACATACCAGCGTCCGTCGAGGAAATGGAGTTCGGGCGCCCATATTTGCCGCGAGTACGGGCCGGTCGCGGGGGCGCGCCAGACGACGCGGCGTTCGCCGAGCGAGGCGGGCGAGTCGGATTTGCAGATGGCGACGCCGAGGTCGTTTTCCGACTGGCACCAGTAATAAGCGTCGCCGTGCCGCGTGATGAACGGGTCCGCGCCGATGGCGATGGGGTTGGTGAACGCGCCCGCAACGGCGTTTTTGCCGAGGAAGAGCATGTCGGAGATTTCGACGGTGCCGGTGGCGCCGGAGACGATGGCGGAGACAAGGATTTCGATTGCTTGCACCGGCAGGTGCAGGCGGTCGTCATCCGCGCCCCCCCACGACGCCTTGCCGCGGGAGGCGAGGAAGGGCACGGTGATTTCGTTCGTCCCGCCGTCCGGGATGGCATGCTCCTGCTGGTGCCGCTGGCCGGTCGCGTCAACGAGCCGCACGTAGAGTTTTTTCTGGTCGGTCCTGACCTTGAAGGTCGCGAGCGCCGCCGGGGGAAACGCGATTGGGCAGGAGGCGGCGACGAAGCGTTTGCCGCCCTTGGAAAAATCGCCGGTGAGGATGATTTTCTTGCCGTCCACGCGCAAGGAGCCGGTTGTTTTCGGGTCGGGGCCGCGGTCGTATTTCCACTCGGAGGCGCTTGGGCGGCGCGAGGTGGCGGCGCCTTCGGGGGAAGGGGAAAGCGCCGGTTTGCGAACAGACTGGCGCGCCGCGGCGGCGATACGCTCGGCGGCGGCGGCGGTTTCTTCAGCGGTGGCGGTGGCGAGTTGGTTGTAGAGGGCGGGGTCGAGGTCAATGAGGTCGTTGATGCCGCGGAGGTGGCTGACCGTCACCCAGGGGAGCCAGGCGCGGTGGCGGCCTTTGCCGCGCGGGAGATCGAGCCAGCAGTGCTCCTGCTGCCAGCCGGGGCCGCGCGTGCCGCGGTTGTCGCCGGGGCGGCCGACCATCGCTTTGGTGTTGTGGAGGAGAATGCGGGCGACGTCCAAGTAGTGGGGGTCGCCGGTTTCGCGGTAGAGGCGGGCGTAGCTGGCGACGTCCCAGGCCATGTAGGCGTCGTCGCCGGTGTGGCCGGTGGCGACGAGTTGCATGCCGACGGTGGACTGGCCGATGGGCCAATGGAGTTGGTCCTGCGTGGCGTCGGAAGGCATGGGGATGTTCCAGATGCGCATCCAGGTTTCGGCGATGACGGCGGCGACTTGCGCGCGGTGGAGCCATTTTGGGTCGCGGGTGACGTCGTGGAGGGCGAGGTAGCCCTCGAGGGAGAGGGTGGCGGCCTCTTTGTCTATGACGTCGGGGTTGTCTATGGTGCCGCCGGTGAAGCGGGCGCGGGCGTGGCCGTTGTTCCATGCGAAGTCGGCGGCGCGGAGGGCGGCGTCGAGGTAGGGCTGGTGTTGGGTGAGGCGGTAGAGTTGGGCGTAGAAAGGGACGACGTTGAAAGTGCCGGACGGGGAGGGG
>JAISTY010000238.1 GCA_031272375.1 Opitutaceae bacterium
TCTTTCACTGTTGCGCTGGCCTCTGGCGCGCGGGAATATAATTCCATCCGTGAAATCCGTTAAAATCCGGGCAATCCGTGGTTGGTTTGGGAATTGTCTCACACGAAGCCACGAAGGCACGAAGCTTTCTAACAGAAGATAAGAAGAGGGATGAAGAGGGGCGTGTCTTGCCGCGGGGCACCGCATACAAACAGGGTCTTCTGGGTTATTCTTCTTACCTTCTGTTCAAAGGATTGGATACTTCGCGCCCTTCGCGGAACCTTTTGTGTGCCTTGTGTGAACCGAAAGCAGGAAAGCGGGGACAGGTTAGTTTTATCCCCGCCTACAGACGGCCACCCCGCCCTCCCCGAAAACACCGCCCTCATTTCCTCATTCCATTCCATTTTTTGCCTGTCCCTGCTTCTTTGGCATATTTTGAGCTTCCGGTTTTCACAGGGAGTGGGCACGGCTACGGAGCGAGCAGGATAAAGGGCCACCAAGGGAGATTGCGCGCGACCGTGAAAACCACCACCACCACAAACACGATGCGCGCGACCCCGGACGGGACATGAGGCGGCGGCTGGTTGCGCCGCAGACCGCGCCAGAGCGAGACAATCCCCCACGGGACAAGAACGGGCACGCTGATGGCGATGAGGATGTTGTGTCCGCACGCGGTGAGAAGGCGTCCGTGTGCGAGTGCATGCAGCAGGCGCGTCGAACCGCAGCCGGGACAATGCAGGCCGGTCAACGCATGCAGCAGGCACGGCGGACACCATGCCGCGGGAACAGGGCCGGCATGCCGGACAATCACGAAACCGGCGGCAGACAGGATCAGCGCGAGGATCGCCGCGACACGCCATGTGAAAAACACGCGGCACACCGTTGTGTTATCACTTGTCACCTAATGCTCCCGCGACTACCCCCAGCCCCGCGAGGATGAGATACGCGCCGATCACGAATAATACGGACACGGCGGAAATTATGCTGAGACGCTTGGCCATGTCGGCGGAGGCCTTGGCACCCTGATAATCGCCCGCCTTGTATTTGCCGTCCACTTGAGCGGAGAAAATAATGGCGGCAACGCCTAATGGCATGCAGCAGAAAAAGGTCGTGAGGATTGCCCAAACGAGGTGGTTGTCCGGCTTGGGAGGACTTGCGTCGGGGAAGGAGCGCATTGGGGAGGCGACGCCAGTGTCGGGCGGCGATGCGTAAGCAGGCGGCAACGGGGGCGCGGGGATGCCGGCGTCAGGCGGAACGGCTTGCTGGGCGAGGACTTGCGACGCTGGCTGCCATGCCGTCATGCCCTCGGTCCAAACGAGGTCGGAGGGAAGGATGGCACCGGAGTTGTAGCGGGAAAAGGCTTCCTCCTTGGGAAAAGCGCCGAGTTGCCGGTTGTTGCGCGCGACGTGATAGGTCATGGCGGAAAGTGTGGAATGTGTGTTAAGCTGCCCTTTTATAAGGCATGGGCAAATGGCGAATGCCGCGGCACGCTGGCGGCGCGCCTTCAACTCGCAAGCGGATTTTTCTCACACGAAGCCGAACCAAGCCGGAGCAAAGTTTTTTATCCCCACAGATTTCGCCGATTGCCACAGATTTTCAATCCATTTGATATCAGAAGGTTTTATCCGCCTGTGAAATCCGTTAAAATCCGGGCAATCCGTGGTTGGGTTGGGGATTGTCTCACACGAAGACACGAATGGTTTTCAATTGGTAATTGGTAATGAGTAATGAGTAATTGAGTCTGGCGCGCTTCGCGCGCGGCATTCTAAATTATTCATTACTCATTGTTAATTATTAATTAGCAGGGATGAAGAGGGGCGTGTCCTGCCGCAGGAGCACCGCATAAGAACAGATCCTTCGGGTTTGCTCTTCTTATCTTCTGTTCAACGGTTTGGCTCCTTCGCGCCCTTCGCGGAACCTTTTGTGCCCTTTGTGTGAAACCCCGGCGCGTGGGCGCATGGACACCTCATTCCGCCAGCGGGATGAACCAGCCGGTGGTGGATTTGTCTTCGTTAAAATAGGTTCGGGCAACGCGTTGGACGTCGGCAGGGGTCACGGTTTTCAGGGATTCGTCGAAGGTCGCGTAAAGCGTCCAGTCGCCGGCGGCGATGTGTTCGTTGAGGGTCGAGGCTATGGCATAGCTGCCGTCACGGGCGTAGGCCGACGCGGTGAGGTGCCGGTTGATGGCGTCGCGAACTTCTTCCGGGGTGACGCCTTCGGTCTTGAGCCGGGCAATCTCGGCGAGCGCGGCGGTTTCGGCGGTCTGGTGGGGGATGTTCGGCGCGAGCGAAAGAAAGGTCGTGTGGAGCGACGGGTCGCGGTGAAAACCGAGGTCGGTTTCGGCGGAGGTGACGATGTTTTTGTCGGTGAGGGCGCGGTAGAGGCGGCTGGTTTTGCCGTCGGCGAGGATGGCGTCGAGGACGGCGAGCGCGGGCATGTCGGGGTGCGTCGCGGCGGGGGTTTTGTGGGCGATGGCAACGACGCCGAGTTGTCCGGCGCGTTTGAGGACGACGCGGCGCGGGCCGGTTTGCGGCGGCTCGGTGGTGTAGATTTGCGGGATGGGTTTCGGGGCGCGGGGGATGTTGGAGAAATGCGTTTTGACGAGCGCGAGGGCGTCGCCGACGGAGAGGTCGCCGATGAGGGTGACGGTGGCGTTGTCGGGCCAGTAGAAGGTGTTGTAGAATTCGCGGAGTTTTTCGATGGGGACGTTTTCGATGTCGGAGCGCCAGCCGATGGTGGAGTGGTGGTAGGGGTGGGCGATGTAGGCGGCGGCGGAGACCTCCTTGTCGAGGGCCTGGACGGGGTTGTTTTCGCCGATTTCGAACTCGTTGCGGACGACGGTCATTTCGGGGCGGCGGTCGGATTCGCGGAGCCAGAGGTTGCGCATGCGGTCGGCCTCGATTTCGGCGAGGCGGGGGAGGTGTTGTTTGCCGAGGGTGGCGAAGTAATTGGTGCGGTCCATCCAGGTGGTGGCGTTGTAGCGGGCGCCGGTGCGTTCGAGGAACTGGTCAATGCTGGTGCCGTCGTCGCGGTTGTGGGCGGGGGTGCCCTTGAACATGAGGTGTTCGAGGAGGTGGGTCGCGCCGGTGGTGCCGGTGACCTCGTTGCGGGAGCCGACGCGGTAGGTGACCATGAGGGTCGCGACGGGCGCGGAGTGGTCGGGCATGACGAGAACCTGCAAGCCGTTGGCGCGGAGGGTGTATTCGGAGATGCCGGCGAGGGTGCGGACGAAGTCGAAGGCGGGGTCGGCGGCGGGCGGGGGCGTCGCGTTGGCGGCGGTTGCGGCGAGGGCGAGGGCGGCGAGTTGGCGGAGGTTCATGGGCGGGCGGTCGTGTTTATCAAACGGAAGTCACAAAAGGCGGGCGGGCGCGCCCCGGCGTTTCAGAAGGAGTAGCCGAGGGTGGCGATGAGGCGCTCGTTCTCGCGCAGGGCGGCGTCGGCGATGGCGTTGTCGTATTCGTATTCGAGGCGGAGGTTGAAGGTGAACTTCGGCGAGAGCTTGCCGGTAAGCCCCGCGTAAAACTTGAACTTGTAAATGGTTGCGCCGTCGCGGGTCGCGTAGGTCGTGCCCATGTATTGGGAGCGGCTGAGGGCGTCCGGCGCGTATTGAAAGGAGAAGTTTTGGACGAGGCTGATGGTGTTGCTGAACTTGCAGGTGTAATCTTGGAACAGCTCCGCGAGGAGGGTCTCGGCGTTCTCGCTGTCCGTCTCGCGGTAGCGTCCGGTGAGGCCGAGGCCGGCGTTGAGCGTGTGGCGTTTGCGGGCGTTGTTCACGAGGCGCTGGCCGATGCTGATGTTCTGCTCGTAGTTGGCGGAAATGTCGGCGATGACGTCGCGGAAGTAGGTCGTTTGCGACTGGAGGAAACGGACGCCGCCGGAGATCTCGTAGCGGTAGCGATACCAGGCGTCGAGGCGGTCGTTGCTGGTGACGTTGTTCTGCTCCCCGTAAAAATAACGGGCGTAGAGGCGGTGTTGCGAGTTGCCGGAGGCGCGCGACAACTCGCCGAGGAGGTAGATGTTGGAAAGATCGGTGCGTCCGCGGTTGAGGGTGACGCCGACCTCGAACTTGCCCTTGACGGGGGCGGGCGGCTTGGGGGCGGGAGGAGTGTTTTTCCCGGTGGTCGCGGGCGGCTTGGCGGCGGCGGTGGGCGCCGGGGCGGGTTTCGCGGGCGCGGGCGCGGCGGCGGTTTGCGGGGCGGGGGCGGGCGGGACGACCTTCAGCTCGGACTGCTTGATGACGAGCGTGCCGAGGGAGGCCGTGGCGAGGGTCAGGGTGCCGTTGGCGGCGTCAACCGCCTTGACCTCGCCGGTGAGCGCGTCGCCGTTTTTGAAATCGAGGCGTGTCGGGGCGGCCTGGCAGGCGGTCGCCAGCAGCGCCGCGGCAAGCAGGCGGCGCCGGGCTGTTCCGCGCGCGAAAACGGTTCCCGGAAAACTCATGTCGCCCCCATTAACAAAGCCCGTCCCGCGCGGACGCAAGAAAGGGAATGTTTTTTTCGCCGCGTTGTGAAAAACTATTCGTTGCAACACGGGCGCGGGACGCTTGCCTCGCGCGCTTTCCCTTTCCGAGACATGCCCGACACACCTTCCAATCCCCCGCGGAAAACACCGCCGCCCGCCACGCCCGGCGCCGCCCTGAAGGCGCTCCCGCACTCGGCCGATGCCGAGGAATACCTGCTTTCCTGCTGCATCCTCGACGGCGGCGACGTCATCGCCCGCTGCCTCTCGGACAACATCTCCGAGCGCTCCTTTTACACGCACGGCAACCGCGTCATTTTCAATCGGTTATGCAAGCTCCACGAAAACAAGAGCGTGCCCATAGACTCCACGGTGCTCATCGAGGAGCTGAAAGCCCGCGACGAACTCGACGCCGCCGGCGGTCTGCCATACGTCCTGCAGGTGGCGGGCAAAACCCCCACCACCTCCCGCGTCGGCTACTTCATCGAACGGGTGCGCGAACTGGAGCTGCTCCGCGCACTCATCGAAGCGACCACCAAGGCCACCTTGGCTTGTTACGACTTCAACTGGAAGGACTCCTCAAAGAACGACGTCGCCATCGCCGAGTTCATTGACGAGGTGGAGCGGGATATTTTCAAAATCACCCAGAACCGCGTCGCCGAAGGCGCGCGGCGGATGGGCGAAAATCCGGGACCGGTGACCGACGCCATGAAAGTCGTCGAAAAGCTGCTCAAGAAAGAGGGCGAGCTGACGGGCGTCTCATCGGGCTTCGATGACATTGACAAGTTGACCTACGGCTTCCAGCGGCAGGAGATGATCATCCTCGCGGCGAGGCCCTCCATGGGAAAGACCGCCCTCGCGCTGAACTTTGCCGAGCACGCCGTCCTTCCCAAATCCGGCGACCCCGTGCCCGTCCTCTTTTTCTCCCTTGAAATGTCCGCCTCGCAACTGGCGATGCGCATGCTCTGCTCCCTCGCACGCGTGAACATGGGGCGGCTCCGCGAGGGTAAGAGCTCCAAAGACGACGACGCCAAGCTCCGGGACGCCGCCAACGAGTTCTTAAATGTGCCCCTCTACATAGACGAATCGAGCCACCTGACCGTCATGCAGCTCCGCGCGAAAGCCCGCCGCCTCGCCGCTCGCCTCGCAAATGAAGGCACCCCGCTCGGCTTCATCATGGTGGACTACCTGCAGCTCCTCTCGCCCACCGACCCCCGCGTCCCCCGCGAGCAGCAGGTCGCGGAAATGTCCCGCGGCCTCAAGGCCCTCGCCAAGGAGTTGAACATCCCCGTCCTCGTCCTCTGCCAGGTCAACCGCGAGACGGAAAAGTCCGGCGAGGGCACCCCGAAGCTCTCCAACCTCCGCGAGTCCGGCTCCATCGAGCAGGATGCCGACGTTGTCCTCATGCTGGCCAGATCCCAGGAGGACAAAAAGGAGGACGAAAGGCAGGGCACGAAATCGGAGACCGCCGGCACCGCCCCCGACCTGATCGTCGCCAAGAACCGCAACGGCGCCACGGGGAAATTACAGTTGACCTTCATAAAGCACTACACCCGCTTTGAGAACTACGCGCACGCGCCGAGTTCCTGATTTCATGACCTTTAA
>JAISTY010000022.1 GCA_031272375.1 Opitutaceae bacterium
CGCCCCCGCCCCGTCCGACGCCTCCCGGAACGCGACGGCGGCTTGTTGCGCCCAACGGACGACGGCGGCTTGTTGCGCCGCCACCTCCGCCGGCGTCCCCGCAAGCTCCAGCAGGATGACGGGCAGCCCGGCGTTTCCGGGAAACAGCTCCGCGCCGGAAAATTCCTCCGCGCACCGCGCCGAAAGCCCGTCGAGAAACTCGAAAATCTCCGGCCTCACGCCCCCGGCTCGCAACGCGTGCCCCGCCGCCACCGCCGTCTCCGCGTCCTTGAACGCCGCCAGCAGCGTCCACCGCGCCGCCGGCTTCGGAATCAACCGCAGCGTCGCCGCGGTGATGACGCCCAGCGTCCCCTCGCTCCCTATCCAGAGGTCGCGCAGGTTGGGACCCGCGGAAAACTTCCGCGTGTCCGCCCCCCAGCGCACCTTTTCGCCCGTCGGCAGAAAACCCTCCAGCGCGAGCACGTAGTCGCGCGTGACGCCGTGGCGCCCGCCGCGCATCCCCCCCGCGTTCGTGGCGATGTTGCCCCCAAGCGTGCAGTAATCCCTCGACGCCGGATCCGGCGGATAACACCAGCCCGCCGCCTCCGCCGCCCGCTGCAACTCCGCCGTCACCACCCCCGCCTGCGCGCGCGCGATGCCGGCCGATGCGTCCAGCCGGATTTTTTTCCAGCGCGAAAGATCGAGCGCCCAGCCGCCCCGCGAGGGCGTCGCCGAGCCGGTGAGCGACGTGCCCCCGCCGCGCACCGTCACGGGAACACCAAATCGGTTCGCAAGGCGGAGCGTCGCCGCGATGTCGCCGTCCCCGCGCGGGAAAACAACCGCGTCGGGGAACGCCTGGATCTTGGAGCCGTCGAAGGACGCCGCGAACCGCGCCGCGTCGGTGGTCGCGGCGCGCCCGCCAAGAAGCGCGACAAGCCGCCGCGTGGCGGCGGCGTTTCTCACGGTGGGTTTCGGAACGGCGGCGGGCATGGCTTCTTTTTCCGGCCAACGCCAAGGGCGCGGGGCGCGGGGCGCGACAGAAAAAACGCCTCACCACCGCGCCAGCTCCACCCGCGTCCCGAGCGACACCGACCCCTCGCGCGAGTCGCCCTTCCGCAGCGACACGTAATAGCCGAGCGTCCACAGGTTGCCGAGGTTCTGCCGCAGCATGTAGGTCTGCTCCGTGAGGCGCGACCGCGTCGCGTCGTAGCGGACGCGCAGCGCCAGCTGCAAAACCTCGTTGAGCCGCCACTGGAAGTCCGCCGCGTATTCCTGGGAGGGTTCGCCGGGCGTGTAGCCGTCCCGCAGATAACCGCTCCAGAACCGCAGCTCCCACTTCCGCCCGTCGCGGATGGTCAGCGCCGCGTTCAGCTCGTTGAGGTTCCCGTCATGCGCGGAGACGTTCTGGTAAAAATCGAGCGAAAGCCAGCGCGCCGGCGTCAGCCGCAGCCCCGCGCGCGCGTCCTCGAAGGCGCGCCGCCCGCCGTCCCTGTCAAAATGCCAGTCCGCCGCCAGCGTCAGCGCCGCGAGGTCGCGCGAGCCGTAGGTGTCGTCCCGCGTCTGCAGGATGTTCTCCAACGAGAGCCGCGCCGTGTTCACCGGACGCATCGCGTCAATGTCCCGCCGGTCGCCGAGATCGAGCGTCTCCAGATACGTCGCGAAGACCTCGCGGTCCACCCGCGGAATGTCGGGCGCGCCCTTGTCCGCTCCGGGAATATAACGGTAGGAGACGCGCGGCGTGACAAGGTGCCGCAGCCCGTTGAGACCCCATTTCGCGTTCGTATAGTTGCCCGTCGCGCTCGCCCGCAGCTCCGCGTCAAAACCGATCTGCCCCAGCGCCCGCGCGTAATCGCTCCGCCCGCCCGCCGCGTTCGCGTCCGTGTAATACGTGCCGCGCGCGCCCGCCACCGGCGTGAACGCCAGCCAGTCGCCCGCCGCGAACGTCCGCGACAGCCCGTAATACGCGTCCACCCGCCCCGTCCGCCGCTCCTCCGGCGACGGCAGGCTGTTGTCCCGCAAAAAGGCCACGCTCGCGTTCAGCCGGTGCCGGACGCCCAGCGCCAGCTCGCGCGGCAGCAGGTCGAACCGCGCCTCCGGCAGCCGCTGCTGGACGACATAGACCGGGTTCGTCTGGAAGCGCGCGAACACCGACAGCGCGTAGGCCGGCCGCGACAGCGTCGCCTCAAGGAAATTGTCCGGCGTCTGCAGGTCGCCGAAGACGCGCCGGCGGAAATCCCGCGTCACCTCCGAGTCCGACCAGTGGTTGACGAAGGCCGCCAGCGTCAGCCCGTCCCCGGCAAGCTGCCGGTGCTCCCACGTCGCGAACCAGCGGTCCTTCGGCACCGCCGCGCCCGCGATGTCCTCCCCAAGGTCGCCGCCGTCGTGGATGTGGGCCGCCGAGAAACGCCCGTGAAAAGCGCCGCCGCGACGCCCGTAGCCGGCGGCGGGGCCGAGCAGCACGCCGCGCCGCGTGTAGGCGCCAAGGCTCCCGCCAAGCCCGATGTCCGGCGCGACCGGCGCCAGCGCCCCGGCGTCGAACCACGCCCCGAGCCGCGAGCCAAGCCCCACGCGCGCCTCCGCCTCCGTGAACCAGAAACGGTCCACCGGTTGCGCGAACGCCGGCAACGGCAGCGGCGCCAGCGCCCCGATGCCCGCCCGCGCCCCCTCCGCCCGCGCCGTCCGGTTCTCCGCGTCGAACAGCACCCGCTCCGCCGTCACCACCGGCGCGAACCACGAGGGTTCCGTGTAGGTGACGCGCGCGTCGCGCACCGTCATCAGGCGCCCGTTGCCGCTCGCGTCGCGCCCGGAGACGAGAAACGGGCTTTGCCCGAGGCGGAAGTCCTCGACGAGAAAGACGCGCGGGACGAGGTCGTAGGTGACCTTGGAGGCGGTGAGCCGCCGCGGCCCCGTTGTCAGCGAGGCGTTGCCGCGCGCGACGGCGCGGCGGCCCTCCGGCTCATAGACAATCTCGTCGGCCAGCAGCAGCGCGTCCCCGTGCCGCAGCCGCGCGCCGCCCGAATAGACGACGCCCGCCGCCGTCACCTCCGTTCGCGCCGCCGTGATCTCGATGTCGTCCGCCGGAAGCGTCACCGCCGCCGGCGCGCGGGCCGCCGCAAGTGCGGAGAGCGCGAAAAGGAGGCGTCGGAGGAGGCGCGGCATGGTGCCGTGGAGGAAGCCGCGTCCCGCCACCCGCGCAAGTCCCGTGTCGCCCGCGGACCGCTCACAACCCCCGCGCGGCGGCGAAAAGCGCCTCCAGTTTTTCGGACGACTTCACGCCGGGCGCGCTTTCCACGCCGCTGGAGACATCCAGCGCCCAGGGGCGGACGGCGGCGGCGGCGGCGCGGAGGTTGCCCGCGTTGAGGCCGCCGGCGAGGACGACGGGGCGCCGCGCGGCGAGGCGGGCGGCAAGCCCCCCGTCGGCGGCTTGTCCCGAGCCGCCGTAAAGCGGCCCGCAGTCGGCGTCCACGAGGACGCGGTCCGCGGGCGAGGCGGCGGCGGCGGCGACCTCCGCGCCGCTCCGCAAACGGAAGGCCTTCCAGACGGGAAAGGGGAGGCCGCTGAAAAACTCCGGCGGCTCGGCGCCGTGCAGCTGGGCGATGTCCAGACCCAGCGCCATCGCCTTGCGGAGGAATTCCGGCGCCGGGTTCACAAAGACGCCGACGGCGGGGACGCGGCGCGCGAGGCGCGCGAGGAGCCGTTCAAGGAGCGGAAAATCCGCGAAGCGCGGCGACTTGTCGTGGAGGACGAAGCCGGCGAAGGCGGCGCCAAGCGCAACGGCGCGGTCAACGTCCTCCTCCCGCGTGAGACCGCAGATTTTGATTTTCAAGGGCATGGCGTCCGGCGTTCCCCTCTCATTTTCCGGCCAAAGCCTCCGCCGTTTCCCGCGCGAAATACGTCAGGATCATGTCGGCGCCGGCGCGTTTGATGGCGAGCAGGGACTCGTGGCGCGCCTTGTCGAGGTCGAGCCAGCCGGCCCGCGCCGCCGCCACCATCGCCGCGTATTCGCCCGACACCTGGTAGGCGGCCACGGGGCGCAGGGTCGCCTCGCGCGCGTCGCGGATGATGTCGAGGCAGAGGCCCGCCGGCTTCACCATCACGATGTCCGCGCCCTCCTCCAGATCCTCGAGCACCTCCCGGAGGGCCTCGCGTCGGTTGGCGGGGTTCAGCTGGTAGGTGCGCTTGTCCGGCGCGCGTTTCCCGGCGGCCGGCGCGCTGCCCACCGCCTCGCGGAAGGGGCCGTAGAAGGCGGAGGCGAACTTGGCGGCGTAGGCGAGGATGCCCGTCCGCCCGAAACCCGCCGCGTCCAGCGCGGCCCGGATGGCGGCGACGCGCCCGTCCATCATGTCCGAGGGCGCCACAAAGTCCGCGCCGGCGCCCGCGTGGAGCACGGCCATGCGCGCGAGCGCCTCCACCGTGCGGTCGTTGTCAACGTCCTTGCGGTCCGGCGTCAGCACGCCGTCGTGCCCGTGGGTGGTGTAGGGGTCGAGGGCGACGTCCGTCATCACGACAAGGCCGGGGACGGCGGCCTTCACGGCGCGGACGGCCCGCAGCACCAGGCCGTCGGGGTCGAGCGCGGCGCGCCCGTCCTCGTCCTTCAGCTCGGTTTCGACGCGGGGGAAGAGCATGATGCCGCACACGCCGAGTTTCGCGAGCGCGCGGCACTCCTTGATAAGGTCCACGACGCTCATGGGGCGCAGCCCCGGCAGCGGACCGGGATCCGCGGACTCGCGGCCCTCGGTGACAAAGAGCGGGGCGACGAGGTCGCTTGCCCGCAACGCCGTTTCCCCGACCAGCGCCCGCACCCCCGCGCCGGCGCGGAGGCGCCGTCCCCGCGACGCCAGGTTCAGCCTGAATGTCTCTTCCTTCATGTTAAAAAATCCTTTCGCCGGCACACAAACGCCCCGCGCCGCGCCCCGCCACCCCTTTTCTTCCCCGCGTCCCGGCGCCTCAACCCAGACTCATCGCGTCCACGTCCAATGTCTGGATGACGTCGTCGGGCCACTGGAAGCGCGCGCGCAGGGCGTTCAGCTCCGCCACGGCGCGCGTCACCGTGTTGGTGAAATACCAGAGCTGCCAGCGGTAGGTGTCCTCGATTTTCGCGATGGGGGCCTCCACGGGGCCGCGCAGCTCGACGCGGCCGGCCAGCTCGCGCTCCACGAGCCGCGCCCATTGCTCGGCGAAGAAGGCGAGCTTGTCGGGGTTCTTGCCGCGGAAGGCATGCAGGATCAGGTGGCGTTGCGGCGGGTAGCCGAAACGCCGGCGCCACTCCAGCTCGCTCGCCGCGAACCCCGCGAAGTCCGCGTGGCGGGAGAACTGGATGACCTCCTCGGACGGCGTGAAGGTCTGCACCACCACCTCCCCGGCGCGGTCGCCCCGCCCCGCCCTGCCCGCCACCTGCACCAGCAGCTGGAACGTCCGCTCCCGCGCCCGGAAATCCGGCACGTGCATCGAAATGTCCGCGTCCACCAGCCCGACGAGGGTGACGTTCGGAAAGTCCAGCCCCTTGGCGATCATCTGCGTCCCGACGAGCACGTCTATTTTCCCCGCGCGGAACTCGGCGAGCAGCTCGCGGAGGCGGTTTTTCCGCGCCATCGCGTCGGTGTCTATGCGCTCGACGCGGGCGTCGCGGAGGAGGCGGGCGGCGGCCTCCTCGACGCGCTGGGTGCCGAGGCCCGGCCAGCGGATTTCCGGGGAGCCGCACTTCGGGCAGCGCAGGGGCGCCCCGCGCTGGTGGCCGCAAAGGTGGCAGCGCAGCGTCTCGTCCGTCCGGTGGTAGGTCATCTTGAGGCTGCAATGGGGGCATTCCTCGGTGTGGCCGCACTTCCGGCAGAGCATCGAGGAGGAGTAGCCGCGGCGGTTGATGAACAGGATCGTCTGCTCCTTTTTCTCGAAACGCTCCCGCATGGCGCGCGCCAGGTCGCCGGACAGCACCGGCAGCGTCCGCTGGCGCGCGGCCTCGACGCGCATGTCAACGACGTGGATGAGCGGCAGCCTGCGGTTGTCTATCCGCTCCCGCAGCTCGACGAGGGCGTATTTGCCGGCGAGCGCGTTGGCGTGGCTTTCCATCGAGGGGGTGGCGGAGCCGAGGACGCAAAGCGCGCCGCGCAGCTTCGCGCGCATCACCGCCACGTCGCGCCCGTTGTAGCGGGGCGTCTCGTCCTGCTTGTAGGCCGGCTCGTGCTCCTCATCCACGACCACGAGCCGCAGGTCGCTTACCGGCGCGAAGACCGCCGAGCGCGCGCCGACGACGATTTTCGCCTCGCCGGAGGCGAGCGCGCGCCAGCCGTCCAGCCGCTCGCCCTCGCCGAGGTGCGAGTGCCAGACGACGCAGCGGTGCCCCGGCGCGATGGCCTCCAGCCGCGCCCGCAGCCGCCCGACGGTCTGGGGCGTCAGCGCCACCTCCGGCACGAGGAAAATCACGCCGCCGCCGCGCTCCAGCGTCTCCTGGATCGCCCGCAGATAGACCTCCGTTTTCCCGGAGCCCGTGACGCCGTGCAGCAGGGTGACGCCGAATCCGCCCGCGGCCAGGCGCCGCCGGATGGCCTCCACCGCCGCCCGCTGGCCCTCGTTCAGGACATGGGGTTGCGCCGCGACCAGCTCCCCGTCGGCGAGGGCGTCCGCGTAGGCCGTCCGCTCCACGCGCCGCTCCTCCTCGACGGCCAGCCCCTTCTCAACAAGGGCGTCCGCCGCCGCCGCGGAGACGCCGAGGCGGGCGAGCACGAGGGATTTTTTCTGCGGGACAAGCTGCCGCGCGAGGAACGCGGCGAGCCGCGCCTGCGCCGGCGCCCGTTTTTCGAGCCGCTCCAGCTCCCCCTGAAGAAAGGGGCGGCCCGCGCGCAGCGTCCGCTCCGTCTTCAGGCGCGCCCCCTTGCGGACGGAGGCCGGCAGCATCGCCTCGATGACGGTGTCGATCGGCGCCGCGTAATAGGCGGACATCCACCGCGCCAGCTCCGGCAGGTCGCCCGGCATGGCGGGGAAGGGATGGACGACCTCGAGCACGTGCTTGAGGCGCGATACGGGGAAATCCGCCGGCGCGCCGATGGAGGCGATGACGCCGAGGCGGGTGCGGTTGAGGAGCGGGACGCGGACGAGGGAGCCGGTTTGGGCGAGCGGCGCGAGGCGCTCCGGCACCCGGTAGTGCAGCGTCTTCTCAAACCCCGCCAATGTCTGGACCCCGACAATCATGTTCGCGCCATTAACAACGCCCGCCCCGCCCGCCGGAAGCCCCGATTTCCCGCGGTTCCGCGGCGCGCGCCGGTTTCACCCGGAAACCATGACGCGGCGGCTTGTCGCGGGGCGGCGCGGCGGGCAGCGTCCGGCGAAACTCCCTCCGCCATGCGCTCCGCCCTCGTTCCCGCCCTCCTGCTCCTTTCAACCGTCGCCGCCGCCGGGGACGTCTCCTTCCGCTGGGACAAGCTGCCGCCGCTGCCGCCCGCGCCGGGCGAAAGCCGGCAGCCCGGCGTCGCGGGGGCGTTCATCGGCGTCCACAACGGCGTCCTGATTGTCGGCGGCGGGGCGAATTTCCCCGGCGAACCGCCGTGGCGCGGCGGGGCGAAGGCGTGGCGCGACGAGGTTTTTGTGATGGAGCGGACGGCGGACGGGGTTTTCCGCTGGGCGGGGAAGGTTTTCAGGCTGCCGCGCGCGATGGGCTACGGCGCGAGTTTCGACACGCCGGAGGGCGTTGTCTGCGCCGGCGGCTGCGACGGGGAGCGCGCCTATTCCGAGGTCTTCCTGCTGTCGTGGGACGCGGAGGCGCGGGAGTTGCGGCGGACGTCGCTGCCGCCGCTGCCGGAGCCGTTGTGCATGATGGCGGGCGCGCAAGCCGGCGGCGCGCTTTACCTCGCGGGCGGCTTCCGCTCGGTCGCCAACGCGAAGCCGACGCGGACGTTCTGGGCGCTGGACTGGACGAAACGCGGGACGCCGGCGTTCCGCTGGGACAAGCTGCCGCCGTGGCCCGGTCCGGAGCGCATCCTGCCGGTGTCCGCCGGTGTTGACGGGAGGATTTTCCTCTTCGGCGGGCGCGCGCAGGAGGCCGGCGTTCCGACGAAAATCCTGACGGACGCGCAGGTTTTCGACCCGGCGACGCTCTCGTGGAGGACGCTGCGCAACGTGAACGGCTGGCTGCGCGGGGGCGGCGACGGCTGGGGCGTCATGGGCGGGACGGCGGTGGTTCTCGGCGGCGAGGTGTTTTTCTTCGGCGGCTCGCGGGGGACGTTTTTCATGGAGCTGGAGGATCTGGATTTCGAGATCGCGGCGTTGAAGGCGCGGATGGGCGCGGCGGACGCGGGGGAGCGGGCGCGGTTGCAAGGGAGCCTCGACGCCTGCCTCGCGCGGAAGGTGGAAATCCAGGAGACGCATCCGGGGTTCGCGCGGGAGATCCTCGCCTACGACACGGCGCGGGACACGTGGCGCGTCGCGGGGTCGCTGCCCTTCGGGAGCGCGGTGACGACGCGGGCGTTTTGGTGGGGCGGCGCGGTTGTCATTCCGAGCGGGGAAATCAGTCCGGGCGTGCGGACGGACCAGGTCTGGCGCGGGGTTGTTTCCGTTGAAAAAACGGAGGGCGCAGGCGAGTGACGGGGTTGATTGGCCCCCCCCACATCTCCCGCAACACTTTCCCTCACGTCCGCCCCGGCGGGTCGGCTCGTCGAAAGCGGCGACAAGTCGCCGCACTCCAAAACGGGCTTTTGAGCGGCAGTGGAGAGGCGTGTTGGTGGCGACAAGTCGCCGCACTCCATATCGGAGCGGCGGCGGCGACGGTCATTGAGGGGCGTGGCGGGCGATGAAGGCCTTGTTGCGGAAATGGTCGGGGACGTGGGACTGGTAGCGGACGTAGGCGTGGGTGCGGATGAGGGCGGCGATGTCGCCGTCGAGGACGAGGCGGAGGGTGTCCGGGGTGAGGCCGCCGAGGGGCGGCGCGTGGGCGAGGTCGAGGAGGATTTCCTGGCGTTGGCGCGGCAGCTTGTCGAAGTCGGCGGCGTGTTCGGAGGCGAGGCGGGCGGCGAGGGCGGCGCGGGTTTGGAGGAGGGCGGCGAGGTGCTGGGCGTCGGCCTCGGCGCGGGTGACGCCGGAGGCGTAGGCGGCGTTGTCCCAGAGGAGCTGGCGGTGGGCGATGCGGCGTCCTTCGGGGGCGCTGTAGGGGTAGTGGCGGTTGTCGGGGCGGAGGCCGTAGTGGTGGGGGTTGGCGGCGTCGCGGAGGTAGGCGAGGAAATCGGGGTTGTCGAGGGG
>JAISTY010000044.1 GCA_031272375.1 Opitutaceae bacterium
GGGAGCGCATTGGAGCTGGCGGCAGATGCTCGCGGCGGGGCTTGGCGCCGGCGCCGGCGGCTTGTCGCTGATCGGGCTTTGGAAGTGGCGCGGCTGGCACGGGGTCGTGCCGGAGCGGATGTTGTTGAAAAACGTCACCCTGCATCCGGCGTTGTGGGGCGTGCCCGTGCTGGTGGGGGGCTACACGCTGGCGAGCCAGTTTGTCATCTGGACGGGCATCGCGCGGATGTTCTGGGGGACGCTGCTGACGCTGGCGGTGGTGATCGCCTGGCGTTTCGCGGGGCTTCAGCGGACGCGTCCCGGTTATGTGCCGCGCCGCCTGTGGGTGCAGGCGTTGCTGGTCGCCGTTTCCGTGGCGATGCTGGCGCGGATGTTTTTGTTCACGCGGATGTATCACTACGGTTTTTTCCAGGCGATACTGGCGGGGCTGGTGACGTTCGCGTTCATTTTCAGGACGGCGCTGGCGGCCGGCGGGCGGCGGCATGTGGCGCGGGCGACGGTCGCGCTGGCGTTGATCGGGCTGTTCTCGGTGGGGGTTGGCAAGATGGTCGGGTTGTCGGCGTTTTATTACCGCAACAAAGGCACGCTCATCGGCAAGGGGGGCGACGCCTTTTACTGCGTCAATCCCGGCTACAACCCGACGGGGCAGGCGCTTTGGATGGCGACGGAATACGTGCAAAAGCTGCTGCCGCCGGGCGAGACCGTGGTGACGTTGCCCGAGGGGATTTGGGTCAACTACATGCTGCGGCTGAAGTCGCCCATCCGCTTCACCTACTTCCTGCCCGGCTCGTTCCCGGAGGAGCGCTACACGGAGGCGATCGCGTCGCTGGAGGCGAAGCGTCCGTATTTCATCATTCTCGCGCCGCGGGTGAACACGCAGGAGTTCGGCGTGCCTTATTGGGGTTATGACAACGGCTCCGGCAAGAAGCTCGTCGAGTGGGTTGTCGAAAACTACACCGAAGCCGGGCGCGTCGAGGACAAAGGGAAAGGCGGCGACCAGACGACGTTCCGCATGGTCATCTACAAGCGGAAGGAGGCGGCGCAATGAGCCGCGGACGGACGGCCGCGCGGACGTCCCAAAATACCTTGCAACCCGCCCCATCGAGGGGCTGTTTTACAAGGTAAATTCCTATCCGAAATCATGTCCTATCTGCCGCGATACGCCGAAAGGCTCCTCAAGGAATACCAGAAGGTGTTCAAAGCCACTCTGTTGCTCGGTCCGCGCCAATGCGGGAAAACCACTCTCCTGAAACACCTCTTCCCTGATGTCCCCATGGTCACTTTCGACCCTGTTGAGGATATTCAAGGTGCCCGGCGCGACCCCGATGGTTTTTTGCGAAACTTCCCGCCGCCGCTCATCATAGACGAGGCGCAATACGCGCCCGAATTGTTTCCCGCGCTCAAACGCTTCATGGATGCGCGCGACGAAAAAGGACAATATTTTCTGACCGGCTCGCAGAATCCTTTGATGTTGCGTCAGGTTGCGGAGGGAATGCCAGGGCGTGTTGGCATTCTGGAAATCGGGCACATGGACGCCACCGAACTCGCCGGTCTCGGCGACCATGAGCCGTGGTTGAAAATCTGGCTGGGCGACAAAGGCGCGGCGTTCCCGCAAAAATACACCACGCTCCCGAAACCGGATGCCGGAGCCGAGTTGCGAGCGCTTTGGCGCGGCGGAATGCCCGGTCTGCTCGACACACCCGACAACCTCATCCAGCGCGCCCTAAAGTCCTACTTCAACACCTACCTTGAGCGTGACGTGCGCGTTGTCAGTGACATCGCGGATGTGCCGCAATTCGCGAACTTCGCCGCCCTCTGCGCCGCGCTGACCGCGCAGGAAATCAACCTGGCGCAATTTGGACGCGACATCGGCGCCAAGCCGCAAACCGTCCGCCGCTGGCTTGGCATTTTGCAGGCGACCTATCAATGGCACGCGCTCCGCCCCTTCACACGCAACGCCATCAAGCGGCTTTCGGGGAAACCCAAAGGGCACCTGTCGGACACGGGGCTTGCCTGTCTCCTGCAATATATTGACAACAGCGCCGCCCTCAACGTCTCGCCGCTGAAAGGCGCTTTTTTTGAGACCTGGGTGGCGAACAGTGTGAAAAAACAATTCGCAACACTCGACACCGAACCCGGATTTTTCCACTGGCGCACGCTTGCCGGCGCGGAGGCGGACATCGTGCTTGAACTGGGCGGAACTCATTATCTCGTTGAGGCAAAATCAAAAACACATATTGACGGGCATGACACCAGCGGCGTCCGCGCCTTTCGGAAAACCTACAACGAACCCGATGCCCCCGCGGTAATTGTTCACACCGGCGACACCTGCCGCGCGCTTGACGCGCACACCCTCGCAATGCCTTGGAACGCCATTCCGACCCTTTCCGCAACACAATGAAGCACATGCAAGAAACCACCCTTGAAATCCGGCACGGAGATAAATTGGTCATCATCCCGACTTACAACGAACGCGAGAACGCGGAGGCGATCATCCGCAAGGTGCTGTCGCTGCCGGGGGAATTTCACGTGCTCATCATAGACGACAACTCGCCCGACGGGACGGCCGCGTTTGTCCGGGAGCTGGCGGGAGAACTGGCGGGGAGGCTGCATTTATTGGAGCGCGATGGAAAACTCGGACTCGGAACGGCTTATATCATGGGCTTCAAGTGGGCGTTGGAGCACGGGTATGAATATGTGTTCGAGATGGACGCCGATTTTTCGCACAACCCCGACGACCTGCCGCGTCTGCTGGAAGCCTGCGAAAACGGGGCGGATCTGGCGGTCGGCTCGCGTTATTCCAACGGCATCAGCGTCATCAATTGGCCATTCCGCCGCGTGCTGCTTTCCTACGGCGCCTCGGTTTATGTGCGGTTGGTGACGGGCATGAAAATCTACGACACGACGGCGGGGTTTGTATGCTACCGCCGGCGGCTGCTGGAGGCGTTGCCCTTGGACGCTATCCGCATGAAAGGCTACGGTTTCCAGATTGAGATGAAATACACGGCGCTCCGGCTTGGCTTCACCGTG
>JAISTY010000058.1 GCA_031272375.1 Opitutaceae bacterium
GTCGGCGGCGGCAAGGAGGACGGCGGGGAGAAGCGCGAAAGCCAAAAGGGGACGCATGATTTTCCGGAGGGAAGGCGTTTGCCCGGCGCTGGCAAATGGCAAACGGGCGCGGCGTTCCGGCGGCGGGCGCGCGGCAGGGCCGCCACCGGCAAACGGACGCGGCGGCGGGCGCGAAAAAGAGGCCGGACGGAAAAAAATTCCGCTCCCCGTTTTTTTCCTCTTCCCTCCGCGTTTTCCATTTCACACAGCCGCCATTTTCCATGCCCGCCGCCTACGACGAATCCACCATCAAAACCCTCTCCGCCCTCGAGCACATCCGCCTCCGCCCAGGCATGTATATCGGGCGCCTCGGCAACGGCACGCACGCGGAGGACGGCATCTATGTCCTTCTGAAGGAGACGATTGACAACTCCGTTGACGAGTTCAACCAGGGCGCCGGCAAGCGCGTTGAGATTTACCTCGACGACCGGACGCTCACCGTCCGCGACTACGGGCGCGGCATCCCCCTCGGCAAGCTCCTCGACTGCGTTTCCATCATCAACACCGGCGCGAAATACGACTCCAAGGTTTTCCAGAAGGCCGTCGGGCTGAACGGCGTCGGGCAGAAGGCCGTCAACGCCCTCGCCCTCGCCTACCGCGCCGAATCCATCCGCGACGGGCAGTGCAAAATCGTCGAGTTCGAGCGGGGCCGCCTCGTCCGGGAGCACAAGGTTCAGAAGACCGACGAGCGCAACGGCACCATCATCGAGTTCTCGCCGGATCCGGAGCTGTTCGGGGCCGATTACAAGTTCCGCCCGGAATTCATCGAGGAAATGCTCTGGAACTACGCCTTCCTCAACCGCGGCCTCACCCTCGTTTTCAACGGGAAACCCTTCCGCTCCGAAAACGGCCTGAAGGACCTGCTCTCCCGCAAGCTCACCGGCGCCCCGCTCTACCCGATGGCCCACCTTGAGGCGCCCGACATCGAGGTCGCCCTCACCCACGGCGCCGATTACGGCGAGGAATACTACTCCTTCGTCAACGGCCAGCACACCACGATGGGCGGCACGCACCAGTCCGCGTTCAAGGAGGCCCTCGTCGCGACCGTCCGCAACTTTTACAAAAAGGATTATGACCCCGCCGACATCCGCCAGTCCGTCGTCGCCGCGATTTCCATCCGCGTCCAGGAGCCGGTTTTCGAGTCCCAGACCAAGACCAAGCTCGGCTCGGCCAACATGAGCCCCTCGAAGGACAGCCCCAGCGTGCGGCAGTTTGTCGGCAACTTTCTCCAGCAGCACCTCGACAACTGGCTCCACCGCAACCCCGACGCCGCCGAGGCCCTCCGCTCCAAAATCGAAACCAGCGAGCGCGAGCGCAAGGAACTCTCCGGCATCCGCTCCCTCGCCCGCGAACGCGCCAAAAAAGCCTCCCTCCACAACCGCAAGCTCCGCGACTGCCGCGTCCACCTCGACTCCCGCGACAAACGCGCCGAGGAAAGCACCATTTTCATTGTCGAGGGCGACTCGGCGTCCGGCTCGCTCACCTCCAGCCGCGATGTGCAGACGCAGGCCGTTTTCGCCCTCAAAGGGAAACCCCTCAACACCCACGGCCTCACCAAAAAGGTCATCTATGAAAACGAGGAGTTTCACCTCCTCCAAAGCGCCCTCAACGTCGAGGAGGACATGGACAACCTCCGCTACAACCGCATCGTCATCGCGACTGACGCGGACGTTGACGGCATGCACATCCGCCTGCTGATGATTTCGTTCTTCCTGCAATTTTTCCCGGAGCTGATCACGAACGGGCATGTTTTCATCCTGGAGACGCCGCTCTTCCGCGTCCGCACGAAGAAGGAAACCTGCTATTGCTACAGCGAGGCGGAAAAACAGGCGGCGCTGCACAAACTCGGACAGAACGCGGAAATCACGCGCTTCAAAGGACTTGGGGAAGTCAGCCCGTCGGAGTTCAAGGAGTTCATTGGCGAGGCCATGCGTCTTGAGCCGGTGACGCTTGCGAATTTGAGCAACAGCACGGAGTTGCTTGGGTTTTACATGGGCAAGAACACCCCGGCCCGCCAGGACTTCATCATCGAAAACCTGCGCAACGAAAAAGACCTCGTGGAAGCGTGAACCGAATGCCCGATTAAGACCTGGTCCCTTTTCGGTTAACCACAAAAGACACAAAGGGTTCCGCGAAGGACACAAAGTCCCCAATCCATTGGACAGAAGATAAGAAGAACAAGCCCGAAGGCTCTGTTTTTACGCGATGCCCCGCGGCAGGGCGCATTTTTAACCTGTCCCTTACCGCCATTAACCTGTCCGCCAAGCCGCGCCTCTCTTCACTTCATCCCTCTTCTTCTCTTCTGTTCAAAAAGTCTCCGCGCCCTCCCTCCCCCCTCCGTGACCTCTGTGTAATAACCTGTCCCTGCCCCTGTTCCTACCAGTTGGTTCGTCTTGGTTCATCTTCGCGTGAAACAAGTCCCCTCCATTTCTAACCTGTCCCTGCTGCCGGCGGGAAAATTGCGGTGGAAGTTGCGCGAAAGGGCGCGGGAGGGCGCGCGACAAGCCGCCGTCGCGCGGCGGCGCTGTCAGGCCCGTTTGCCGGAGAGGGCGGCGAGGAAGGCGCGGTTGTCGGCGCCGCTGGGGCGTTGATAGACCGCAAGGTCGAACTCGCCAATGATGGAGAGCAGGTGGTCCATGATGTCCGATTGGATGCCCTCGTAGGCCGTCCAGTCGGTGTTGTTGGTGAAGGTGTAGAGTTCGAGGGGCAGACCCGTTTCCGTGGGCGCGAGCTGGCGCACCATCAGGGTCATGCCTTTGTGGATGCCCCTGTGGGCGCGGAGGTAGGCCTCGCAATAGGCGCGGAAGGTGCCGAGGTTCGTCAGACGGCGCCCGTTGCCGAGGACGGAGACATCCTCGCCGGCGCCGCGGTTGCTCTCGGCGATTTCGCGCAGTTTCGCGTCAAGATAGGGACGGATAAGCCCGATGCGGCGCCAGCGCGCGAGCATGGCCTCGTCCGCGAAGCGCACCGTTTGCGTGTCAATGTTGATGGCCCGCTTGATGCGCCGCCCACCGGACTCCGACATGCCGCGCCAGTTCTTGAACGAGCCGGAAATCAACGAGTAGGCCGGAATGGAAACGATGGTCTTGTCCCAGTTCTGCACCTTCACCGTCGTGAGGGTGACGTCCACGACGTCGCCGTCGGCGCCGGCGGAGGGCATCTCGATCCAGTCGCCGATGGAAATCATGCGGTTGGAGGTGAGCATGATGCCGGCGGTGAGGCCGAGGATGGCGTCCTTGAAGATAAGCATGAGGACGGCGGTCAGCGCGCCGAGGCCGGAGAGGAGGTAGGCGGGCGTCTGCCCGAGGAAAACCGAGAGGATGAGGATCGCGGCGACGAGGAAGAGGACGAGTTTCACGCCCTGGACGATGCCGCTGACCGGAAAATGCGCCGCCCAGTGCGCCTTGTGCGCGAGCATGTGGGCCGCGTCGAGCAGGGTGCAGGCGATCGCAACAAGGATGACAATGAGGTAAAGGTGCGCGAAACCGGCGACGAAGCCGGCGACATGGGGACTGCCCGCATAAACCGCCACGCCGACCCGCCGGATGACGAGCAGGGGCGCCAGGTGCGCGACGCGCGGCAACAAGCTGCCGCCGAGGATGGCCGCCCGCCACTCGGCATCCATGCGCCCGGCCAGACGATGCCCGCCGCGCAGAAGGACGAAGTGGGCGGCCTTGTGCGCGGCCCACGCGAGCAGGAGCGTCAGCGCGCCCATGAGAATGCCGGCGAAGTTCCCGGCCATCTGCTCCTCCAACCCCTTGGATTGGAAGAAGTGCTCGAGGAAATCGTGAAACCGGACAAACAGCGCGCTCATGGGAAATGGGCGGCAGCGTGGCGGCGGCGCTCGGGGGCGTCCAGAAAACTTGCCCGCGCTACAGCGTCCGCGCGGCGCCAAGCTCCAGTTCGAAGAGGAGGTCGTCGCGGCAGATGTCGCAGTGGATCGGGACGGACGGGAAGCGCGGCAGCTTGTTGAGCGCCTTCCACTCCTCGAACACCGCGGCGGTGGAGGGGGCTTTGCAATAGGCGCTGGCGCGGGTGACGTCCGCGAAGGTCAGCCCGCGCGTCGCAAGAATGGCGGCGATGACGTCCATCGTGAGGGCGATTTGTCCGGGGACGTCGCCGACGCGGGCGGTTTTGCCTCCGGGTTCGATGCTGGCGGTGCCGGAGACGGTGACGCGGAGGCGCCCGCCGCTGGTGATTTCCATGGCGCGGCTGAAACTGCTGCCGTAGGCGGGCGCGGGGCACTGCAGAGGCGAGGGCAGCTCGGCGACAACGGCGGCGGGCGTGAGCGGCCTGACGGCCCACGCCGCGAGCGTGAGGGCGGCGCCGCGGGGGTTGTTGCCTGAAACGGCGGTGCTGGCGGGAAGCGAGCCGGAGGTGAATTTCTGGCGCCCGTAAAACCCGGTGCGGACGGCGTTGAAGTCGTCATACCAGGCGAGGATGTCGCGGTTGTAGAACCAGGTGCGGGCGATGTCGGCGAAGGCGAGGCCGGCGGCGCCGAGGGCGGCGTCGAGCGCGGCGAAGGTCTCCGTTGTCTGCTCCGCCGGTGTGAGGCCGGTGTCCTCCGGGCCGAGTCCGCCGAGGAGGCAGTGGCGGGCGTCGGCGTCCTCGAAAACGGAGGCGACAACGCGGTTGCCGAGGGTGACGCGGCGGACGCCGGCGGCGTTGGCGAGCGCCTGGCACTGGACGCCGGCGAGGGGGCGCCCGAAACAGCCGCCGCCCTCGGACCAGGTGACGGGCCAGTTGATTTCGCCGAGGGCGTTTTTCATCGCGGAAAGGGTCGCGGCGTGGGCGTCGCAGGAGCCGAAGACGAACATGTGGAGGGGAACGGCGGCGCGGGCTTCGAGGGCGGCGGCGAGGCGCGCGAAGGGCGCGGAGAGAGGTTCGCCGGAGTCGAGGGTTTCGTTCAGGGTGAGGTCAAGGGGGGGCGGCTGGCTCATGATTGGTGTGCGGAAGACGGCGGGGGCGGCGCGGCGGTTACGGCGGGCGCGCGTGTTGAAAACCCTTCCGAAAATCCCCTTGTCACCGCGGGGCCGCGCCGCATCCATTCGCCGCTTCCGCAAGACCGGAAACAACTCCCATGAACGCCTGCCTGCCCGTCTTTTTGCAACTCGCCCTGGCCGCCGCCGTCGCCGCGGGCGTCGTCGCCGCGAGCCAGTTTCTCGGGCAGCGGCGCCGGAGGGCCACGCGGCTCACCGACACCCCCTACGAGTGCGGGGTCAACGGGGGACCGCTGGCGGATCAGGCGCGGTTCAACGTGAAATTCCTCGTCACCGCCCTGCTCTTCCTGCTGCTCGACGTCGAGACCGTGCTGCTGCTCCCGTGGGTTTTCGTCTTCCGCGATTTTCTGGCGAACGGCGCCGTGGTCGTGGCGCCCCTGCTTGTGTTCGCGGGCGTGATCGCGGCGGGGCTGTTTTACGAGTTCAGGAGGGGCGCGCTGGAGTGGGAGCGGTGAGTTTTCCGGGAGGTGCGCATGTCCAGACGCCTTGAAAAAATCATCACGCGGAAACGCATCATCGAGCTTGCGTCGGAGGACATGCGCGGGGCGCTGGCGGAGCTGATCGGGGCGGCGGCGGGCGCGCTCCCCGATTTGAAAAAGGACGCGCTGCTGGCCGTGCTGCTGCAGCGGGAGAGCACGATGAGCTCGCACCTCGGCGGGGGCGTCGCCCTGCCGCACGCCCGCGTGCCCATGCGCCGGCGCTACCTGCTTGTCATTGGGCGCAGCGTCCGGGGCATCCCCCAGGGGGCCGGGGCGCGGAGCGAGCGGACGCACCTCATCTTCCTGCTGCTCGCCAGCGAGAACGCGCACAACTACCTCAACATGCTGGCCTCCCTCGCGCGGCTGCTGCGCGACGGGGATCTGGTGCGGCAGCTTGCCGCCGCGCCGGGGCCCGCCGCCATTTTCGCGAAGCTGCGGACGAGCCTTGACGGGCTGCTGGAGCGGACGGCCCAGGCGCGGCAGAACCGGACCAACATGCTCATGATACGGGAGGCCGAGCGGGTCGCGCGCGGCGCGGCGTGCAGCGCGATACTGGTTTTCGGCGACACCTTCGTCGGCGGCATCGAGCCGGGGGCGTGGTTTCCGAAGAGCAAGACCATCCTCGTCACGCGGAACCATTTCGAGTTCGGCGACGGCGGGGCGCAGGGCGCGGCGACCTCGGTGCTGCAGGTGCGGGCGTTCTCGGGGCAGCGCATGGCGCAGCTGCGGAGCGCGCTGCTGCTGGCCGTGACGCGCGGGTTGATCTCCATTGACGACCGCCTCTGCTGCCTCGGCGGGCTGGCGGGGGACAACCAGTTCGACACCATCGTCGTGGTGGACACGGCCCGCGAGTTCCAGGGGATGGCGACGACCCGCAGCGACCTGCTGCCGGAGGGCCTGAACCCGGAGGTGCTCGAGCGCGTCATCGCCATCGCGCTGGAGCTGGGCATCGAGGGGCGCGAGGGCAAGCCGGTGGGCTGCTTGTTCGTCGTCGGCGACGCCGCCTCCGTCGAGAAGCACATCAAGCCCCTCGTGTTGAATCCGTTCTTCGGCTACAAGGAGGAGGACCGGAACATCCTCAGCCCCTTCATGGACGAGACGGTGAAGGAGTTCTCCTCGATTGACGGGGCGTTTGTGATCCGCGGCGACGGCGTGCTGCTGTCGGCGGGCAGCCTGATACAGGCGGACGAGCGGGGCTTCAACCTGCCGAGCGGTCTCGGAAGCCGCCACGCGGCGGCGGCGGCGATTTCGGCGGCGACGAACTGCATCGCCGTCGTGGTCTCCTCAAGCTCCGGCCAAGTGACGCTGTTCCGGCGGGGCGTGATGCTGCCGTTGAGCGAGAAGCCCATCGGCTCCGGCACGTGAGGGGGCGCCGCGCGGCGGCGCAAAAAAAACACCCGCGCCACCGGGCGCGGATGTTCTTCGGAAAAAAGGGCGCTTTCGCGTCAGCGTTTCGAGAACTGGAAGCGTTTGCGGGCGCCGGGCTGGCCGGGCTTTTTGCGCTCTTTCTCGCGGGAATCGCGG
>JAISTY010000119.1 GCA_031272375.1 Opitutaceae bacterium
CGCGACAACCCGCCGCACCTTCGAGCTGGCCGCCGCCCTCGCCGGCCTCGGCGCCAGCCCCTCCGAATCCTCCCTCAACCTCTACGAACGCGAACCCCGCGGGAAACTCCGCCTCCTCCAACGCTTCCTCGCCAGCTTCACCTACGAGTGCGGCGGCCGCGTCTGCATCGGCACCCTGCCCCGCGGCATCTTCGCCGAAACCGGCACAGGCCCCGAGGACACCGAGGGCATGGTGGATTACGCCCGCGGCATCGAGGGCGTTGACATCGGCGTCCTCATCGAGGAGCGCGACGACGGCGTGAAGGCCAGCCTCCGCGCCAAAAACCCCGCCGTCCGCGTTGACCGCGTTGCCGCCCAATTCGGCGGCGGCGGCCACGCCTGCGCCGCGGGCATCAACCAGAAAGGCGTCTCCCCCGACGCCTTCCGGCGGCGGCTTGTCGCCGCCCTCGAAACCGCCCTTGCCTCCGTCCCCGCGGACTGACGCGCCCCCCCGACAACCCGCCGCCGCGAAAAATTTCCGCGTTTCCCTCAAAACCTTTCCCGCGATTTTCCGTCTTCCGCCCAACCCTCAACCACGCCTCACATGCCCGCCACCGCCGCTCCGCGCCCGCTCCACGACCTCCTCAACGCCTACCTCGCCAACTTCGACATGCAGTCCCGCGAGGCCGCCCTCCAGTCCGTCCTTGAAGCCCCGCGCGACCAACGCCTCGCCACCCTCGCCGCCCAGCTCGGCACCCCTGACGCCGAACTCCTCAAACGCATCGCCACCGACACCGGCCTCCCCCTCCTCGGCTCCCTTCAGGCCGACAACAAAGCCGTCCGCCTCTTCCCCGGACGCCTCGTCCACGACTACCAAATCATCCCCGTCAAGCTGCCGCAGCCGGACGGCGCCGCGCCCGAACCCGACGAACCGGAACCCACCACCCCGCTCCACCTCGCGGCCGCCTGGCCCCCCGACGCGCAAATGGCCGACTGGCTCCGCACCTTCACCCCCCGCCCCCTCGTCTGGCACCTCGGCGCCCCCGACAAAATCCACCAGCTTATCCTGCAACACTTCGGCGTCGGCTCCGGCTCGCTGGAGGACGACGAGGAGGGCTACGTGGCCCCCGAAGCCGCCGCCGCGCAAGAAGCGGACGTTGACGAGGATGCCGCCGTCGTCCGCTTCGTCACCGACGTGATTTCCCAGGCGGTCGCCGACAACGCCACCGACATTCACTTTGAGCCGCAGGAAAACGAGTTGCGCATCCGCTACCGCGTGGACGGCCTCCTCGTCCAAGTGCCCGTCCCCGAAAACCTCCTGCGTTTCCAGGACGCCATCATCTCGCGGCTTAAAATCATGGCAAAGTTGAACATATCCGAAAAACGCCTGCCACAGGACGGGCGCATCAACTTCCGCTCCAACGGCACCATCCTCGACATCCGCGTCGCCACCGCCCCGACCATCTACGCCGAATCCATTTCCCTCCGCCTCCTCAACCAAAAGAAGGAAGCCTATACCATGGAGAAACTTGGAATGGACGCCGAGGAGCAGGCGCAAATCAACCGCGTCCTCGACCTCCCCCACGGCATCATCCTCGTCACCGGCCCCACCGGCTCCGGCAAGTCAACGTCCCTCAACGCCTTCCTCCGCAAAATCAACTCCATTGACCTCCGCATCGTCACGGTCGAGGACCCGATTGAATACGAAGTCCCCGGCGTGAACCAAATGCAAATGCGCCCGGAAATTGGACTTACCTTCGCCGCCGCCCTCCGCTCCATCCTGCGCCAGGACCCAGACGTCATCATGGTCGGCGAAATCCGCGACGGCGAGACCGCCGACATCGCCATCCGCGCCTCGCTCACCGGTCACCTCGTTTTCTCAACCCTGCACACCAACGACGCCCCAGGCGCCATCACACGCCTTGTGGACATGGGCATCGAACCCTTCCTCGTCGCCTCCTCCATCGAACTTGTCATCGCCCAACGCCTTGTCCGCCGCCTCTGCACGGAGTGTTGCAAACCGCTCCCTGTCAACAAGACAAAACTCCGCGAACAACTGGCCATCCTCAATGTTGACCCCGCCGAGGCCGACGCCCTCGACAACCTGATGGCGCCCTGCGGCTGCGACCGCTGCCGCAACACCGGCTACCGCGGTCGCGTCGGCCTCTTTGAAATCTTCCGCCTGAACGAGGAATTGCACAGCTTGATCCTGAAACGCGAAAGCACGCGCACCCTCGCCCAATGCGCCCGCCGCCACGGCATGCGCACCCTGGAGCAATCCGGCTGGGAAAAAATCAAGGCCGGCCTGACGACAATGGACGAAGTCCTCCGCGTCATCACCGTCGGCGAAAAGTAATGGCGCGGACTGATTACGCACCCCATCCCTTTGGGGGAAAAACAAATGGGATCATCCCAAAAAATCACCGCGCCACGAAAACCTCTTCGCCCCTCCTCCCAACTTCTATTCAAAACAAAACCTCTCCGTGCCCTCCCTCCTCCTCTCTGTGACCTCTGTGTAATGACAACCACCTCCCTTTCTCCCATGTCCACCGAACAAACCATCGCCGCCCTTAATATCACCCTCCCGCCCGCGCCCGCGCCCGCGGGCAATTACCTGCCGGTCGTCCAATCCGGCAACTTGTTGCATTGCTCCGGCACACTGCCCGTCGCCGACGGCTCCCTCGTCACCGGCAAACTCGGACGCGACCTCGACATCCCCGCCGGACAAGCCGCCGCCCGCGCCTGCGTCCTCAACGCCCTCGCCAACATCCGCGCGCACACCGGCTCGCTCGACCACGTCGCCCGCATCGTCTCCCTCACCGGCTACGTCAACGCCACCCCGGATTTCCCCGACGCCCCCGCCGTCATCAACGGCGCCAGCGACCTCCTCGTCGCCCTCTTCGGCGAAAACGGAAAACACGCCCGCGCCGCCGTCGCCGTCGCCAACCTCCCCAAAAACGCCGCCGTCGAAATCGCCCTGCTCG
>JAISTY010000122.1 GCA_031272375.1 Opitutaceae bacterium
GTCAGGAACGCGATCGCCGCGCCGATGCAGAAAATCCCCGGCGTGAAATCCAGCCTTCGCCGCAAAAACAACCCCAGCCGCTCCTGCGTCCCGCCGCCAAGCCCCACGACCACCGCCGCCGGTCTCCGCGCCGCAATCCGCGCGGCAAGCGTCTCATCCTCCACGGCGCCTTTTTTTCCGTAAAACGGCGCCGTGTAAAAATCCGCGTCCTCCGCGGCGATGCCGTTGTCCGCCAGCCATGTTTTCGTCCGTTCGCGCTCGGCCTCCGTCGGCATTATCCAGAAAATCCGCGCGGCGCGGAAATCCGCGTTCCGCAGCAAGGCCCGCAGGAACGCCAGCCCCGAATGTTTTCGCAGCCACTTCCCTGTTCGCAACCACCACAGCAGCACCATGAAGCCGGAGTCCGTCGTGGCGATGTCCGCCGACAACAGCGCCTCGCGATACTCCGCCGAGCGCATGAAGTCCGTCGCCAGCGCGGGCGCCGCCGGCACGACGACCAAGCCGCCCTTCATCGCGTTTTCAACCAGCGCGTCCAGGCTGCCCGCGAAAAAGTCCACGCCGACAATCCGCCGCGTCGGGCCCGGTTTCCGCACCGCCGGGATGCCCGCGCCTTCGGGAGGCGGGGCGGCAAGCGGTTCCGTTGAAAGCGACGACAAGCCGCCGTCCGGTTTTCCGTCGGCGAACCCCATGCACCACACCTCCAACGGCTCCGCGCCCGTGTTGCGGATTTCGTGCGACTCGCCCGCGTCCACCAGCAAAAACTCCCCCGGCGCCAGCGCGATTTCCCGTCCTTCAACAACGGCGACGCCCGCGCCGGTCTTGCACACGAACAACTCCCGCATGTCCGCGTGCGCGTGGGCCGGCGCGCCCTCGTTTGGCGGGAAAACCGCCAGCGAAACCTGTGTGACACCGGCGACCTCGCCGCGGCGCAGCAGCACGCGTTTGCGGACGCGCGCGTTGTGCGACACCGCCTCCTCCGCCAGACGCGACAAGCCGCCGTGTTTCATCAGTGGACGTTGAAGACGGAGTCCTTCGACAAGCCGCCTTTCATCTGGTCGTAAATCCAGGCGTAGGTTTTTTCCATGCCGTCGCGCAGCCGGATGCCCGGCGCCCAGCCGAGGAGCCGCTTGATGAGCGTGTTGTCGCTCGAACGCCCGCGGACGCCCTTGGGCGCGGAGAGGTTGTAGTTTCGCCTCAATTTCACGCCGGCGATTTCCTCAACGATGTCAACGAGTTGGTTAATGGAAACCATTTCGTCGCTGCCGAGGTTGATGGGCTGGAGGATGTCGCTTGAGGTGATCGCCGAGATGCCCTTCAGGCAGTCGTCAATATACATGAACGAGCGCGTTTGCAGGCCGTCGCCCCAGATTTCGATTTCGTTTTTCCCGGCCATCAGCGCGGCGATGACCTTGCGGCAGATGGCCGCCGGGGCCTTTTCGCGCCCGCCGTCGAAGGTTCCGAACGGCCCATAGACATTGTGGAAGCGGGCCACGCGCGTCTGGACGCCGAAGTCCTCGCGGAAATGGCGGCACATGCGTTCGCTGAACAATTTTTCCCAGCCGTAGCCATCCTCCGGCATGGCGGGGTAGGCGTCCTCCTCCTTCAGCCCCGGATTGGCCGTTTCGGTTTGTTTGCCCGCCGCATAGACGCACGCCGACGACGCGTAGAAGAAGCGCCGCACGCCCAATTTCCGCGCCGCGACGAGGAGGTGGGTGTTGATGAGCACGCTCAACATGCACAAGGCCTTGTTGTTTTCGATGAACCCCATTCCGCCCATGTCGGCGGCGAGGTTGTAGCACTCGTCCGCGCCCTGAAGGGCGGCGACGCAGGCGTCGGCGTTTTGCAAATCGAGCGTCAGGTTTTCGGCGTTGTCGTGACGCTGATACCAGGCGGTTTGGGGTTTGCGGTCCACGCAGCGCACGGCGTGTCCCTGTTTCAAAAACACACCGGCCAGATGGCCGCCGATGAAACCGCCGCCGCCGCAAATCGTGATTTTCTTTCTCATGGGTAATGCGCCCGCGGGGTTTGTGTGCATGGCCGCACAGCGGCAAGCCAAATTGTGTGGGCAGGCACACAAGTCCGGCGGCGTCTTTTCGGGAGACTGCGCGGCGTCATGCCGCGCCCGCCCATCAACATTTCCGGCTCCGTTGTCCGAAAACACCGCGAGGCGCGCGGCTGGTCGCAAACCGAACTCGCCGCCAAATGCCAGCTCTCCGGTTGGGACGCCGGACGCGACATCATCGCGCGCATCGAGGGCGGCATCCGTCTCGTCCGCGACTTCGAGCTGCGCATCCTTGCGAAGGTTTTCGGCCTCACCCCCAACGATCTTTTCCCGCCCGAACCCCTCGCGCGCTCCAAGCGGCAACCCGACCCATGAGCGCCGTTGTTCCCCCAAAAAATCCGGCAACCCGCCGCGTCCTCGGCGTTGAGTTCTTCAACGGCGCCCTTGGCGACGCCCTCGAAACCGCGCTTGCCGGCGGCCTCATGGTCGTCCCTTCCGGTCCCGGCCTCGCCACCGATCTTGTCCGTTCCGCCGAATACCGCGAGGCGCTGATGACCGCCGACCTTGTCCTGACCGACTCCGGTTTCATGGTGTTGCTCTGGCGTCTGTTCACCCGCGACAAGCTGCCGCGCAACTCCGGCCTCGCCTTCATCCGCGCCCTGCTGCGTCGCGACGACCTCAAGGCGCCCGGTGCGATTTTCTGGGTCATGCCCTCCCCTTCCGAGGCTCTGCGCAACAAGAACTGGCTCAACGCCAACGGCTTCTCCGTCACCGACGCCGACATTTACGTTGCCCCGCACTACGGCAAGGGTGGCATCCGTGACGAGGCGCTCCTTGAGAGGCTCAACGCCCGCGCCCCGCGCGTCGTCCTGCTGGCGGTTGGCGGGGGCGTCCAGGAACGCCTTGGCAATTATCTTCGCAACAACCTCGCCGGGCGTCCGGCGATACTCTGTTTGGGAGCGGCCATCGCGTTTGTCACTGGCGGGCAGGCGGCCATTCCCGTGTGGGCGGATCGGCTTTGTCTTGGTTGGCTTCTGCGCATCCTGCGGAACCCGCGCCGTTATTGGCGGCGCTACCGCGACGCGTTCCGTCTTGCCCCGCTCCTCTGGAAATATCGCGACAACCCGCCGCCGGGGTGGTTTTAACATTACACAGAGGTCACGGAGGAAGGGGGGGAGGGCACGGAGAGTTTTTTTACAGAAGATAAGAAGAAGGACGAAGAGGGGGGGGAACAGGCGCGGGGCTACTTTGTTAAGGGACAGGTTAAAAGTGACGAGTTAAGGGACAGGTTAGAAGGGGCGAGTGAAGGGACAGGTTAAAAGTGAACCCGCCGCCGGGGTGGTTTTAACATTACACAGAGGTCACGGAGGAAGGGGGGGAGGGCACGGAGAGTTTTTTACAGAAGATAAGAAGAAGGACGAAGAGGGATGGAACAGGCGGCGGGGCTACTTTGTTAAGGGACAGGTTAGAAGTGACGAGTTAAGGGACAGGTTAGAAGTGAACCCTAACATTACACAGAGGTCGCGGGGGGGGAGGGCACGGAGGTTTTTTTACAGAAGATAAGAAGAGAGATGAGGGTTGAAGAGGAGCGTGTCCTGAGAAACACCGCATAAGAACAGAGCCTTCGGGGTTGCTCTTTTTATCTTCTGTTCAAAGGGTTGGATGCTTCGTCACCTTTGCGGAACCTTTTGCGACCTTTGTGGTGAAAGGTGAAATGAAACTAATGGGGAGGGAGGGAGAGGATGGCCTCGTAGGGGTCGTGGTCGCTGGGCCAGAAGTTTTCAGGGGTCCGGGTTTCGAGACGGCGGGCGGAGAGTGTCGCAAGATTTTGCGTTGCAAAGATGTAGTCAATTTTTGAGCGGACGAGCGGCGGGGGGATTTCTTTCGCGGGCGTGGCGGGGGTGATTTTGGACTGCGCGGGAAAGATGTCGGCAAAGGTGTCGTGGAGCGCGAGCGGGGCGGTTTGTTGTTTTCCGTTTATGACAATGGGGTTGCCTTGGAAGTGCAGCAGAGGGGCGGAGCCGGGGAGGGCGTTCATGTCGCCCGTGAGGATGGCGGGGGCGGTTGGGTCGCGGCGGGCGGCGATGCGGGCGAGGATGAGGGCGGCGGATCGGACGCGGACGGCTTCGGAGCGGACGGAGAGGTGGGTGTTGAAAAGATAGACCCTGCGGCCGGTGGGGCGGGCGTCGGGGCCGAGTTCGTGGAGCAGGGCGAAGGTGACGCAACGCAGGCTTTCGGCGGGGTCGGCGGGGGCGCGCCAGGTGTCGGAAGGTTTTTCGGGAGTGTCGGACAGCCAGAAGGTTCCGCGGTCGGAGGGGTCGGGTTTCCAACGTTTTTTGAGCCAGAAAATCATGTTGGAAAGCGATTGGCGGCGGAGGTTGGCGCGGCCGACGCAGGGTTCGGCGAGGGAGTCGTATTCGGGGAGGGCGGCGGCGAGGAAGGAAGGTTGGTCGCGGGAAGGTTTGCGGGTGTCGAAGCTGGTTTCCTGGGTGGCGATGAAGTCGTAGGGGGCGCCGTCGGCAGCGGGGCGGCGGAGAACCTCGATCAGCGCGGGGGCGCGTTTTTCCCAGCGGACGGCGCGGGGTTTTTCCGTCGCGCCGGTTTTGTCCGCGCCGAGGTAGGCGGAGAGGATGTTGTAGGTGAGGACGCGAACGGGGTCGGCGGGGGCGTTAACCGCAAAGAGGGCGCTGAACGCGAGGACACTGAACCGAAGCGGGTTCACACAAAGGGCACGAAGGGTTTCGCGAAGGACACAAAGGTTCCAATTCTTTGAACAGAAGAGAAGAAGAACAAACCTGAAGGCTTTGTTTTTATGCGGTGTTCCTCGGCAAGATTCGCCCCGCTTCATACCTTTTCCTATCTTCAGGGATTTTCCCTGCCTGATTAGTGTTAAATTAGTGGTTATTAGTGGTTAATGAGGAAACTTTGTGTAGAGAGATCAGCGCGGGCCGGTTTTTTGGGCGGCGGGGGCGGCGGATTGGGCGGGGGCGATGGGGACGCCGTTGGCGTCAACTTCCACCTCCACAGGTATTTGGATGGTGCGGCCGTCGCTGGTTTGGACGGTGCGCCATTGGCGGACGACGCGGCGGTCGTTGTTGAAGACCTCGCCGGCTTGGGAGACGAAGCCCTCGCCGACGCCGACGACGGCACCGGCGACGTTGCCGGCGACGGCGCCCGTGGCGGCGCCGACGGCGTTGCCGATGGCGGGGCCGGGCTGGCGGGCGTTGGTGATGCGGGCGTCGGGGTTGTTGGAGGCGCAGCCGGGGAGAAGGAGGGCGAGACAAGCTGCCGCGAAGGGCGCGGCGGCGGCTTGTCGGCGGGGCGACCGCGGCGACAAGCTGCCGTGGTCCGTAGAGGGGAAGGTGTTAGTTTTCATGGTATTGGATGAGTTTGGATTACCAGCCGACGCTGGATTGTTTGCCTTGTTTGGTGATGGTTTTTTCGCCCTCCCAGACGCCGAGGCGGTCTTTGACGGTGGTGAGGGTGAGTTGGAAGATGTAGCTGGTCTGTTTGAGGCTGCCGGCGTTGGCCTTGTCTTCTATGATTTTGCCGGACAAGGTGTAATAGGGTTCGCTACGGGTGGCTGCGGTTTTGCCCATGAAGATGTCCTTTTCGTTTTGCGAGGCGGCGAGGGCGTCGTCGCTGAGTGTGACGACCTTGCCGGTGCGGAGGAGGGCGGTGGAGACTTTTTTGGTGAGCAGACTCATTTCAAAGTTGTTGGTGGTGGCGTTTTTGAATGAGCTGATGGCCATGATTGCGGGTTGGGAGGGGGCGCGGTCGAGGACGCCGGAGGTCAGGATGTCGGCAACCATGTCGTCGGCAGCTTGATAGAAGTCCTGGATGTTGATTTTGTTGAGGGAGACGATGGTGCCGGTTCCTTTGGAATCGACGTAATGGGCGGGCGTGGAGCAGCCGCTGATGAACAAGGCGCCGGCGGCGGAGGTCAGCGCGAGGAGACATTTGGTTGGATTTTTCAGGGTTGGGGCGGGTTGGAAGATTGGAAGGGATTTTCATCCACAGATTACACGGATTACCACTGATTATTTTGGTTTTGTTATTCTTTGAAGCTTAAGCGGAAGTCAACGGCGGAGGGGGAGGTGGCGAGGGCGGAGATGGCGGAGGTTTCGCGGCCTTGGAGGAAGAGGGTGCGCCAGCCGGTGTCGCCGGCGACCATGCCGTTTTGGGCGATCCATTCAAATTTGTAATGGAGGGTTTTGGCACTGGTTTTGAGGTTTTCGATGGTGGCCTGGACTTGCAGGAGACCGCCGGGGCGGGCCTCGTTGAGGGAGCGGACGGCGAGGGCGCGGGCGAGGGTGGTGTCGGTGACAAGCCTTTGGTCGTCAATGTAGTTGACGGTGGCCTGCGACTGGGCGCGCTGGTAGGTGTTGACGCTTGTGGCGCAGCCGGTTGCGAGGAGGAGCGCGCCGAGGGCGGCGGTGGCGAGGGCGGGTTTGGCGATTTTGTTTTTCATGGTTGGTGCGGGATGGAAAGAGGATTGAGGGAATTTTTATCCACAGATTACACAGATTACGCTGATTTTAACTGATTTAAGGATTTAAGTATTTTAATTAAGGATTTGGCGGGTTGGGGGGAGGGTGAAGTGGGTGATGAGAGGAGGGACGTTTTGGGCGATGGTTTTGACGAGGACAATGTTGACGGCGGCGGGGTGGAGGGGGATTTTACGCGTGGCGGCAGGTTGTTGGGCGGCAGGTTGTTGAGTGGGTTCAAGGGTGAGGGTGCCGTCGGGTGGGGGGGGGATGCGGGCGTAGAGGAATTCCTTTGGGAGGC
>JAISTY010000124.1 GCA_031272375.1 Opitutaceae bacterium
GTCGGCGCCGATGCGCGGTTTGGAGTGCGGTGACTTGTCGCCGGTGCCGGCGACAAGCCGCCGCCGCTTCGCGTCACACGCGCCTCAATATTTCAACGAGGTGGTGAAACGGACCTCGCGGCCCAGCGGGTAGTAGCCGGCGATGGACATGTCGCGCTCGTTGAAGATGTTCTGGACGTTCAACGCGAAATCCAGCGCGAGCTTGTTGCTGAAGCGCCAGTTGTAGCCGACGAAGCCGGAAAACTCCGAGCGCTCCTTGATGTTGTAGGGGATCGTCGTCTGCACGCCCTTGCCCGTGGCGGTGTCAATGTAGGTGGTGTTATAGACCGCCGCGGTGCGCGTGTATTCCATCATGGTTTGATAACTGAGGCCGACACGGAGGCCCTTCAGGAAACCGTTGCGGAACGTGTAACGCGCCGCGACCGCCCAGGAGCGCGGGGGGACGTTCGTGCTGCTCGTCGGACGCGTGCCGACAAGCGAGGGGTCACCGGCGTCCTCCGTGATGCGCACGTGCACCCAGGAAATGTTGGCCAGCAACGTCAGCTCCCTGGTGACGCGCCCGGAGACGTCCAGCGAGACGCCGCGGGCGCGGGTGCTGCCGCCGGGGACGTAGCGGGCGAGCGTGAGGTCGGAGCCGCCGGGGTTGTCGGGGTTGTCCGTCACCTCGTTGCTCTGTTCGACGTTGTAGGCGGCGAGGGCGTAGGAGAAGAGGCCGTCGAGGAGGAGGCCCTTGAGTCCGGCGTCGAAGCCCTTGGAGGCGGCGTTGCCGAGCATGGTGCCGATGTTGGGGTCTATTTGCGGGGAGGGGTTGAAGCCGGTGGCGTGGTTCACGTAGGCGACGAGTTTTTGCGGGATGATGTGGAGGTTGAGGCCGGCGCTGTAGGTGAACTTTTGAATGTTGTCGCGGGCGTCGCGCTCGTGGTCCCCCGCGGCCCGGAGGGGTTGCTGGAGGACGAGGCGCCCGAAGTCCTGGCGGATGGCGCCGACGGCGGAGAGGCGCCCGTTGAAAAAGTCGGCGGTGTGGCTGAGCAGGCTGCCGTAGTAGGTGTTGTCCTTGCGGGTGATGCCGGAGTTGGCGGTCAGCGTCCACGTGGAGGGGTCGAAGGCGGGCATGGGGAGGTAGCCGGAGACGTCGGGGTTGAAGGGATCCGGGTAAATCCACGCGCGCTTCTGCCAGATGTTGGTGAGGCCGAGGTCGGCGAGGGCGTTGAAGAGCGCGGAGCCTTCGGCGCTGCCGCTGAGCGACCAGGTTTTCTGGGTGGATTTGTTGCGCATGTAATCGAAGGTGAGGAGGGTCTTCTGCCGCACGCGCTCCGTGCCCCACTTGTAGGAGAGGTCAATCTGGGCGCCGCCCTCGTCGTAGCCGATCTCCTGGTGGGCGCCCGTGCGCGTGCCGGCCCAGAAGCCGCCGCTGTTGGTGGAGTTGCGGGTCCAGAGGTCGTTCGCGTAGAGGCTGTTCAGGTAGCCGCGGGCGGTGGAGGAGGGGTTGAGCGTCCACTGGCCGGAGGAGGACGGGCCGTGCCGCGAATACTCGCGGTCGGAGACGCCCACGTTGGCGCGAAGGCCGAGCCGGTTGGTGAGTTTGCGCTCGAACGTCAGATAGCTCGAGTTGCTGAGGCGGTCTATCAGGTGCGTCGCCCCGGAAAACGAGAAGCGCGCGAGACGGTCGGCGATGTAGGCGGCGTCCTCCGGCGTGAGGTCGTAGGCGGCGCGGTTGCCCGACGCGTCGTTGGCCCGCATGAAGTCCTCGTAGGTGAGGTCGTAGACGTTGCTCTGGATGATGTCGAAGTTGCGGACGACCGGCGTGGCGGTCGGATCCGCGAACGTCACCGTCGTGCGTGTCTCGTTGCGGCGCCAGCGGGCGAAGTTCTGCGCCCCCTGCATCCGCCGGAACGAGTATTCGTGCTCGATGGTGAGCGAGGTCTTCGGGTCTATCTTCCACGTCGCGCCGCCGGAAAGGTTGCTGGTCTTGCTGAACCAGAAATCCGTGGGCCGCTCGGAACGGTAATAGGCGGCGTCAATGCGGGCGAAGACCTTGTCCTTCACCAACGGCCCCGAAATGTAGCCCTGGACGCGGCGGTTTTCGTAGCTGCCGAGCGAAACCATCGCGCCTTCCGTGAGCTTGGTCGTGGGCTTCTTGGAAATGTAATTGATCACGCCGCCCGGATTCACGCGCCCGTAAATCGCGGACTGCGGCCCCTTGACGACCTCGACGCGCGCGATGGAGCTGGAATCGGGCGCCTGCGAACGCTGGAAACCGTTGCGGAACGTTGGCACCGAGAAACCGCGCAACCGCGTGCCGCCGCCACCGCCCTGCGCCGGATCGCCCGGCGCCATGCCGCTGATGAACAACGCCTGCTCCTCCGAGTCGAACAACTGGAAGTCGTTGATGAAATCCTCCGTCAGCACCGAAATCGAAAACGGCAGGTCTATGATGTCCGCCGCGAACCGCGTCCCCGACGTGGACTGCGTGGACAGATAACTGTCCGCGGTCGGCGCGGCGGTGACGGAAAACTCCTCCAGCGTCACCACCTCGCCGGCGGCTTCAGACGCCTGCGACGTTGTTAACGGGGAGGGTAAATCTTGCGCTTCAACAACTTGTGACACCAACAAAAACGCCGCGGCGAGCGCGGCGGGACGGCGGTTGAGGAACCGCGAAACCTGGCAACGGGAGGACGTTTCCATGGAACGATTGGGTTGGGTTGATCCGCGAGGGAAAGCATCACGATGGAACGCGGACGGGCTTCCATCCGGCACGAACATCTGTCGCGCGCACCCTGCGCGGCCACCGCGCGGATTGAAGCGGAACCGCGGTCAATGGTTGAACCCGCCGCCAACGGAACCTCCGCGCCCGCCCGCTTCGGGCTTCCCAATTCCGCCGCCGGAAGTTTGGTGGCGCGCATGAATTTCGTTGTCGCAGGCGCCGGCGCGTGGGGAACCGCCTTCGCGGCGCATCTCGCGCGCCTCGGCCACGCCGTCACCCTCGTCCCGCGCCGCCTCGAACAGGCCCTCCGCCTCGTCTCCGAACGGGAAAACGCGGAATACCTGCCGGGCATCACCCTCCCGCCGGATCTGCAAATCGCCCACCGCCCGCGCCCACTGCCGCCGGAAACCGACGCCGTCCTCCTCGCCTGCCCCTCCCGCGCCCTGCGGGAAACCTGCGCGCGCGTCCGCGACACCCTGCCGCCGGCGCGCCGCCTCAAATGGGTCCTCAGCCTCGCGAAGGGCCTCGAGCTGCAAACCCGCCTGCGCCCAAGCGAGGTGCTGCGGGAAATCCTCCCGCCGGACATCGCCGTCGGCAGCTTGTCCGGCCCGACCAACGCGCTGGGCGTCGCCAAGGGCCTCCCCGCGGCGATGGTGCTCGCCGTTGACGGCGCCCCCTCCGGCGCGCGCGCCCTCCAGTCCGCGTTGAGCGGCCCGGCCCTGCGCGTCTACGCAAGCGACGACGCAGCGGGCGTCGAACTCGCCGGCGCCATGAAAAACATCCACGCGATCGCCGCCGGCGTCTGCGACGGCCTCGGCCTCGGCGACAACGCCCGCGCCGCCCTCCTCACGCGCTCCCTCGCGGAAATGGTGCGCGTGGGAACCGCCCTCGGCGCGCGCCCGGAGACGTTCTACGGCCTGGGCGGCCTCGGCGACCTCGCCGCGACCTGCTACGGCGACTGGAGCCGCAACCACGAGTTCGGGCGGCTCATCGGCCGCGGCGCCAGACCGGCGGATCTGCTGCGGGAGCGCAAAACGGTCGTCGAGGGCCACCGCGCCTGCGAGGTCTTCGCCGGCCTCTGCCGCGCGCGCGGCATCGAGGCCCCCGTCATCCTCGCCGTCGCCGATTTGCTTCTCAACGGCCGCCCGCCCTCCGAACTCGCGGAAAGCCTGATGCTGCGCGGCCTCAAACACGAGCGCGCCTGACCCGCTCCGGAGTTTTGAATGGCGCGCCCCGCCCGCCGCCTTAGACAAACCGGCGATGGAACTGAACCTTCCTCCAATCGCGACAACCTGCCGCCTATCGGGAACCCCCTTCGCAAAAGGGGACCGCGTCGTCAGCGCGCTCGTTGACAACGGCCCCGACGGGGGCGTCGCCCGCCTCGACATGCTCGAGGCGGAGGCCGGCCAGTTCGCGCCGGATGGCCGCGTCGTCTGCCGCTGGACGCAGGTCTTCAAGCCGCGCGAACCGGGCGAAAACCCGGAGCGCGCCCTGAAGCTCACCGCCGAAAACCTCTTCCTCGCGCTGATGG
>JAISTY010000175.1 GCA_031272375.1 Opitutaceae bacterium
GGGGAGCTTCCCCACCGGCAGCGGCGCCAGAAACGCCGCCTCCCCGCCCGGCGGCACAAGCACGAACCCACGCGGCTTGCGCAGCTTCGACGCGACCTGCGCGACGAGCTTGTTGGCCGCCACTCCGACCGAGACCGGAATTTGCAGCTCCCGCCAAATGCGCTCCTGAAGCCCCCGCGCCGCCGCCTCGATTTCCCCGACGCTCCCATGCCCGCGCGGCCCGAGATCCAGGTAGCCTTCGTCAATGGAATTGCGCTGCACCAACGGCGTCAGCTCCTCGCAAAGCGCGAACATCCGCCGCGACACCCCTGAATAATCCCCGTGGTGCGGCAGCAGCACAAGATCCGGGCAGACCCGCAACGCCCGCGCCGTCGGCATCGGCGTCCAAACCCCCGCTGCCCGCGCCTCGTAGCTCGCCGAGGCGATGATCCCCCGCTCCAGCCCGCCCACCGCCACCTTCCGCCCCCTCAAATGCGGCGCCAGCGCCAGCTCCACGGAGACGAAAAACGCGTCCGCGTCTATGTGAACGATGGTCGGCAGCCCGGACATGACGCCCCGCAACCTGCCCGCCCCGCCCCCGTTGGCAACGCAAGCCCTCCCTTTTCCCAACGCGTCTTTGCGCTTGCGGCGCGCCGCCCACGGCGGCTTCCTCGCCGCTCCTTTTTTGAGGGCGTCGGGAAAATCCCCCGGCGCCCCCGCGATTTTCAACCCAAACAAACCACCATGCTCAAACGCCACCTTGTGAAGCTGACCGTCAGCCTCGCCATCCTCCTCTGGGCGATGTTCTCGCTCACCCCGCTCGGGGACAAACCCTTCGACACCTTCCTCCATTCCTCCGCCGGCGGCCCCCTCCTCGCCGACTTCAACGCCCTCCACGCCGAGGCCGCCGCCCGCGTCGCCTCCAAAAACGCCCCAAGCGTCTATGTCGCCCTCCGCGACATCGCCAGGGAGCGCAAACTCGACCTCACCAAATTCTTCCCCTCCGTCAGCGTCGAGGCCTCCGTCTCCAACATCGAAAAACGCAACGCCATCCTCCTCGACCACCTCCTCGCCGAATCCAAAAGCCGCCTCCAGCTCGGTCTCGACCTCAAGGGCGGCGTCGCCTTCACCCTCGAGGTGGACGAATCCGCCGCCAAGGCCTCCGACGAGCACTCCCGCGGCGAAAAACTCAAAAAAGCCATCGAGATCATCGGCAAACGCATAGACAAACTCGGCGTCACCGAACCCCTCATCCGCCCCGTCGGCTCCAACCGCATCGAGGTCCAGCTCCCCGGCGTCAGCACCAAGGACAACCCCGAAATCGTGGACAGCCTCAAAAAACCCGCCCTCCTCACCTTCCACAAAGTCCACCCCACCCTCCGCCCCGCCTCCGAAAACGACGAGGCACCCCCAGGCTACTCCATCATGACCCTCGACGAGGAACGCGCCGGCCGCTCCCAACCCGAATGGCTCTTCATCAAGCAAATCCCCGAAATGGGCGGCCGCGACGTCGCCGACTCCTACCCCTACTCCGACCAGTATTCCCGCATCGCCATCTCCCTCCAGTTCACCGGCGAGGGCCGCAAAAACTTCGCCCGCGTCACCCGCGACATGGTCGCCGAGGCCCGCGAACTCGGCGGCGGCGCCCGCCTCGCCATCATCCTCGACGGCAAACTCTACTCCGCACCCACCGTCCGCGAGGAGATCGACTCCCCCTCCGCCCAAATCACCGGCAGCTTCTCCGTCCGCGAGGCCCAGGAACTCGCCTCCGTCCTCAACAACCCCCTCGACGTCCCCCTCGTCATCCGCGAGCAATACGAGGTCGGCCCCACCCTCGCCGAGGACGCCATCTCCAACGGCGTCCGCTCCGCCATCATCGGCACCGCCCTCGTCGTCGCCTTCATGGTCGTCTTCTACAGCACCGGCGGCCTCGTCGCCGTCGCCTCCCTCGCCATGAACATCGTCATCATCTTCGGCATCATGGCCAGCTTCGGCGCCACCCTCACCCTCCCGGGCCTCGCCGGCATCGTCCTCACCATCGGCATGGCCGTTGACGCCAACATCCTCATCTTCGAACGCATGCGCGAGGAGATGACCGCCGGCAAATCCCTCCGCGCCGCCACAGGCACCGGCTACCACAAGGCCCTCTGGACCATCCTCGACGCCCACATCGTCCAGCTCCTCATCTGCGCCGTCATGATCGGCCTCGGCACCGGCCCCATCAAGGGCTTCGGCGTCACCCTCGCCATCGGCGTCGTCTCCACCCTCTTCTCCGTCCTCATCACCGCCCACATGGTCATGGAAATCCTCGTGGACTCCGAATGGGTCAGGAAAATCACCATGCGCCGCATCCTCGGTCGCATCAACGTCGACTTCATCAAATACGGCAAACCCGCCTTCGCCTCCTCCTGGATCATCGTCCTCCTCGGCCTCGCCGTCGTCATCCACAAGGGCGACCGCATCTACGGCATAGACTTCACCGGCGGCGACGTCGTCGAACTCCAGTTCCAAAAACGCCTCGACATCGCCCAAATCCGCCAGGCCGCCACCTCCGCCAACATCGGCGAAATCAACGCCACCTACACCGCCGCCCTCGGCGGCGGCCAGGAAACCCTCCGCGTCGAAACCGCCGATGGCCGCGGCCCCGCCCTCGTCGAGGCCCTCCAAAAATCCTTCCCCGCCGCCGGCTTCTCCAAGGCCGGCGAAAGCCACGTCGGCGCCTCCATCGGCGTCGAAATCCGCAACCGCGCCTTCGTCGCCATCGGCGCCTCCATGCTCATCACCCTCCTCTACATCGCCTTCCGCTTCGAGTTCGGCTTCGGCATCGGCGCCATGTTCTCCTCCCTCCACGACATCCTCATGACCATCGGCATCTTCGTCCTCTCCGGCCACCACTTCTCCGCCCCCATGGTCGCCGCCATCCTCGCCATCGCCGGCTACTCCATCAACGAAACCGTCGTCGTCTTCGACCGCATCCGCGAGGAACTCAAAATCAACCCCAACTCCACCCTCCGCCTCATCGTCAACGGCGCCATCAACAAGGTCTTCGCACGCACCATCATGACCGCCACCACCACCTTCCTCGCCGCCCTCGCCCTCTTCCTCTTCGGCGGCGGCGTCCTCAGGGACATCTCCTTCACCTTCCTCGTCGGCATCCTCACCTCCACCTTCTCTGCCATCTTCGTCTCCTCGCAGGTCTTCTACTGGTGGCACAAGGGCGACCGCAAACGCGTCGAGGCCCGCCAGGACGCCGCACCCACCTACGAGTGGGACGGCTCCTCCAACGCCTCCAAATAACCCCGGCTCCCGCCGCCCAATGCGCTGGATCCACGAACCTCGCCCCCGCGGCGAAATCGCCTCCCTCGCCGAATCTGCCGGCGTCTCCCCCGTCCTCGCCGAGATCCTCCTCAAAAACGGCATCGCCTCCCCAGACGCCGCCGCACGCTT
>JAISTY010000002.1 GCA_031272375.1 Opitutaceae bacterium
CCGCGACCACGGGCCGATCTTCATCCGCGCCAACGCCACCGGCGAGGTCGCCGCGACCGACTGGCGCTACAACGGCTGGGGCGGCAAATACGGCGCCTGCGACCTCGACAACCAAATCCTCGCGTCCGCCCTCCCCGCCGCCCAACCGCCCTGGCTCTCCGTCCGCGACTTCGGCGCCAAAGGCGACGGCTCCGCCAACGACACCGCCGCCATCCGCAAGGCCGTCGCCGCCGCCGTCAACGGCAACGGCGGCATCGTCTTCTTCCCCGCCGGACAATACGTCATTGACGACACCCTCGTCGTCGCCGGCAACGGCGTCACCCTCCTCGGCGAGGGCCGCGGCTCCGCCAACTCCCGCCGCGCGACGGGCACCTGGCTCCTGTTAAAATCCCAAAAAACCGCCCAGGCCCTGCGCTTCGAGCGCGTCAGCTACAGCGGGCTGAAATCCATGTCCCTGCGCGGCGGCGGCGAAGTCGTCGGCGGTCGCACCACCGAGGCCCTTGTCCGTTTCGCCGATGCCTACCACCCGTTCATGAACGAGATCTACATGGACAACGTTGTCTGCGGCGTGGATCTCGAAAACGGCATCAGCCCGCTGATCGAGGACCTGGACATCAAGAACGCCGTCGGCGAATACGGCGTCCGGCTGCACGGCTCCGGCGAGGTTGACGGGAAATACAAAAAAATGGACGCGGCGGCGATCTACCGCATTGCCGCGAGCGCGGCGAAGGGCGTGGAGGTTGACTGGGTGCGCATCGGCCCGAACGTGGACGGCGCGCAGGTTTATGACACCCGCTTTGTCGGCGGCGGGCGCGGCCTGCGCCTCATGCCCCCGCAAAAACCCGGCGACATCCGCCCCAAATACATCCACACCTTCCGCCTCGGCTGCGACCACGTCCTGAAGGAGGGCGCCCTGCTCGAATCCGGCAACGACGTCTTCATGACCAACACCTGGATCGGCCAGAACAAGGGCGCCTCCGGCATCGTCATCGGCAAGGATTTCACGGGCGTCGCGCTGCTGGCCAACCTGCGCGTCCGCGGCTCCGGCGCGCACGGCCTGCACATTCGCGGCGGCTCCAACATCTCCGTCATGAATGCCTCCATCGGCGCCTGCGGCACCAACCGCACCCTCATCCCGGCGGACGCGAAAACCGCCGCGGGCATCCTCATTGAAAAAGGCGTGAGACACTGCCGCGTTGTCGGCGGCGGCGTCGGTCCGGTGCCGGAGCAGGGCGGCGGGGCGAGACAGCACTACGGCATCCTCTACACGGGAAGCGAACGCCAGGCGGCGGAGGACTCCGTCGGCATCTCCGGCGTGGACACCGCCGGCAATGCCGTCCCCTTCGCGCCGGCCGCCTTGCTAAAAATCGGCCAATAACCTCACACGAGGACGCGAAGTTTTTTTAACAGAAGAGGAATGAAGAGGGGCGTGTCCTGCCGCGCGGGGCGCCGCACAACTTTGTGTGAAACAAAAACGGAAGAGGTTTTTCATCCGAGGGTTTGGATTAGTGCTTAATTAGTGTTCATTAGTGGTTAACCGGCTCGGAACTCTCCTTTGCGCTCTTTGCGTTCTTTGGCGGTTAAAATCCGTGGTTGGTTTGGAAGACGTGGCTTTGTTCGTTATTCGCGTTGCCCTCCGTCCCCGCGGGGCTTTTCTTCCGCGAAAAAATCCCATCCGTGAACGACTTCATCCTCTCCCGCGCCGACGCCGTCATCAATTGGATCCGCACCAACTCCATCTGGCCCATGCCCATGGGCCTCTCCTGTTGCGCCATCGAACTCATGAACTCCGGCGACGCCCGCTTTGACATCTCCCGCTTCGGCTCCGAGGTCATGCGCTTCTCCCCGCGCCAATCCGACTGCATGATCGTCTCCGGCACCGTCACCTACAAAATGGCCCCGCACGTCCGCCGCATCTACGACCAGATGGCCGAACCCAAATGGGTCATCGCCATGGGCGCCTGCGCCTGCTCCGGCGGCATGTATCGCACCTACTCCGTCCTCCAGGGCGTTGACAACATCGTCCCTGTTGACGCCTACATCAGCGGCTGTCCGCCGCGCCCCGAGGCGATTTTGGACGCCCTTGAAACCCTCCGCGCCAAAATCCGCCGCACCCCCGCCTCCCGCCAACTCCTGACAACAGCATAACCCCCGCTCTGCCCCCCTCACAAAGCTCTCTTAACCACGGATTACACAGATTACACGGATTTGTAGTTCGTTTATTATAATGTGGTTAAACCATCCGTGAAACCTGTTAAAATCCGGGCAATCCGTTGTTGGTTCGGAGCTTTTGTCTCACACGAAACCACAAATGGTTTTCAATTGGTAATTGGTAATGAGTAATGAGTAATGAGTAATCGAGTCTGGCGCGCTTCGCGCGCGGCATTCTAAATTATTCATTACTCATTGTTAATTGTTAATTGTTAATTAGCAGGGATGAAGAGGGGCGTGTCCTGCCGCGGAGCACCGCATACAAACAAAGCCTTCCGGTTTGCCCTTCTCACCTTCTGTTCAAAGGATTGGAACCTTCGCGCCCTTCGCGAACCCCTTTGTGTCCTTTGTGTGAACCCAAAACCCGTGGTTGCTCTGCCCCCCCGAATGGCATCATTCCTCCAGCAACCCCAGCTGTCCCCGCAGCAAATCGTGGAGCGTCAGCACGCCGACAAGCCGCCGTTCGGACGCGTTGCCCACGCACAAAAACTCCACGCCCTCCGACACAAACAAGCCCTGCGCCTCCGCCAGCGACCGCTCCGCGCCTATCCACACCGCCCGCTCCAGCACGGGCGCACGCCCCTCCCGCAACGCCGCCTCCGCCTCCGCACGCGCCAGCACGCCGGCAACGCGCCCGTCCGCGTCCGCCACCGGAAACCACCCGAACCGCGCCCGCCCCAGCAATTTCCGCAACGCCTCCGCGCCAAGCCCCCGCGCCGTCACCGGCTCGAAACACGCCAGCGCGCCGCACGCCATCCCCTCCCAACGTCGGAAATCCCGCGGCGGCAGCAGACGTTCCGGCGCCTCGCCTTCCTGCCGCAGCATCGCCTCATACATCCCCTCGCGCAAAAAACGCCGGGCAACCAGCTGGCTCACAACCGTCGCCACCAAAATGAACGGCAGCACCGCGAACTGGTGCGTCACCTCGAAAATCAGCAGAAAACACGTCACCGGCGTCCGTATGACCGCCCCCAATCCCGCCGCCATCCCCGCCATGACGAGCATGGCCAGATCCGCCCCCCCCCCCCCCCGCCCCCCCCCCCCCCGGGGGGGGGCGCGGGCGCGGCGGGGCCCGGGGGCGCGGGGGGGGGGG
>JAISTY010000095.1 GCA_031272375.1 Opitutaceae bacterium
GGCGGCGACGGCGGCGGGTTGTCCGGCAAGGACGGCGTCCAGCTCCGCGCGGATGGCGGCAAGTTCGTCACGGACGCCGGGGGTTTTGAGGATTTCGACGGCGATTTGTCCGCCGAGGAGCGCGCCGGCCTGCGTGTCGCTCGGATAATGGGCGCCGCCGACGACGCGGTTCCACATGGCGGACGGGATGCCGGCGGAGAAAAACGCGGCGTATTCCGGAAGGATTTCCGACCAGAGCGCGGCCCAAAGGGCGGCGTTGAGGGAATGCCCGCTCGGATAGGAGAAACCCCGCGGAATATAAACGCAGGGCTGGACGTCGTCGGAGCGCTGCCAGGGGCGCGGGCGGCGGTAGGTGTCCTTGACGCGATCCACGACGCGATCGCCGGTCTTGTGCACCTCGGAGAAGAACGCCGCCGCGCGCGGCAGCTTGTCGCGGAGGTCCGTTCCGAAGAGGGGGGCGACGAGGTCAAGCGGGAGGCGGACGGCATGGCTGGCGGCGGCGGCGGCTTGTTCCGGCGTGCGCGCGGCCTGAACCTGGAGGACGGTCTGCAGGTCGGCGAGGCCGGCGGGCGAGGCGTCGTCGGGCGGCGGCGGGACGCCTGCGGCGAGGCGGGCGGCGGCCTCGTCGGGGAGGCGCCACGCTTCGGCGGGGAGGGCGGCGGCGAGGAGGCAGAGGGCGAGGAGGCGGGGGAGGAGGCGCGAGGGCTTCATGGGGCGGGCGAGGTTTCCGTTCCCCGCGTGGAAGGCAACGGAAGACGCCGCGGCGCGAAAAAAAAGCCGCCCCGGAAAAACCGGAGGCGGCTCGAGGAACGTTTTTGGCAGGCTTATTTCTTGAGGTGCCCCGAGACGAGCTTGGTCATCTCGAACATGCTGACGGATTTTTTTCCGTTGAACACGGCCTTCAGGGCATCGTCGGCGTTGATCTGCGTCTTCACCTTCTTGTCCTGGAGACCCTTCTTCTTGATGTAAGCCCAGAGCTTTTTGGTAAGCTCGGTGCGGGGGAGGGGTTTCGCCCCTACGACAACAGCGAGTTTGTCGTCAGGCTGAACCGGTTTCATGAATGCTGCGTTGGGTTTGCGTTTTGCCATAGCGGACGGAAGCCATACCCGGCCCCTTTCCGAAATCAACGCCAATCCAAGCGCGTAAAAACGGCCTCCACGCGGGGCGTTTTTGGATTTGCGAAATTTTGCCGCCGTGTCGCGGCGCGGCGGAAAACGCGTCTCCACTTCCGCGCGCGGAGGGTGTTGGCTGCCGCCATGAGAAAACTGCGCTGGGGCATCGTTTCAACGGGGGGCATCGCGGCTGTGTTCGCGCGGGGGATGGCGACCTCGCGGCGGGGACAAGTCGCCGCCGTCGCGAGCCGCTCGCCCGGAAAGGCGCGGGCGTTCGCGGCGGCGCACGGCATCGCGCGGGCGTTCGGGGATTACGCGGCGCTGTTCGCGGACGCGGGCGTTGACGCGGTGTATGTCGCCACACCGCATGTTTTTCACGCGGAGCTGTGCGTGGCGGCGGCGCGGGCGGGCAAGCACGTGTTGTGCGAGAAGCCGCTGGCGATGTCCCTCGCCGAGGCGCGGCGGGTTGTCGCGGCGGCGCGGGAGAGCGGGGTGCTGCTGATGGAGGGCTTCATGTATCGGACGCACCCGCAGACGGCGCGGGTGGCGGCGCTTTTGCGCGGGGGCGCCGTTGGGAACGTCCGCTTGGTGAGGGCGGCGTTCGGCATCCACCGTCCCTACGACGCGGGGAGCCGCCTGTGGGCGGCGGAGCTGGGCGGCGGGGCGATCCTCGACGTCGGGTGCTACACGGTCTCGTGGGCGCGGTTTGTCGCGGGGGTCGCGCGCGGGCGCGGTTTCGCGGAGCCGGTCTCGGTGGCCGCGTCGGCGCGCCTGTCGGAGCGCGGGGCGGTGGATGCGGACGGCGCGGCGCTGCTGGATTTCGGCGGCGGGCTGCGGGCGCAGCTCGCATGCGGCATCGCCCTGCGGATGGACAACACCGTGGACATTTTCGGCGACGCGGGGCGCGTCCACGTGCCCTCGCCCTACGTGGTGACGCGCGATTTGTCGGCGTCGCGGATTTTGCTTTTCGACAACGAGGGCCGGCTGGCGCGGGAGGAGACGGTCACGCCGGACCGCAACCTTTACGCTTACGAGGCGGACGCCTTCGCGGAGGCGCTGGAGAGGGGGTTGCGGGAGGTTCCGGCGGTGACGCCGGAGGACACGCTTGGAAACATGGCGGTGCTGGACAAGTGGCGCGCGGCGGCGGTGTCAGGCTGACGCCGCGCGGCCCCGCGAAACGGGCGTCAGAGGGAGGCGCGGACCTTCTGGATCTCGTGGCACTCGATGACGTCGCCGATCTCGTAGCCGTTGAAATCGCCGACCTTGATGCCGCACTCGAGACCGGCGCGGACCTCGTTGGCGTCGTCCTTGAAGCGTTTGAGGGTTCCGATTTTGCCCTCGAAAACGACGTCCTTTTTGCGGCGGACGCGGGCGGGGGCGTTGCGGTTGATTTTGCCCTCGGTGACGAGGCAGCCGGCGACGAAGCCCTTGCCGACCTCGAAGGTGGCGCGGACCTCGGCGGCGCCGGTTTTGATTTCCTTGATGTCGGGGTCGAGGAGGTCGGCCATCATGTCGCGGACCTTGTCGGCCAGCTCGTAGATGATGCCGTAGGTTTCGACGCGGACGCCGTGGTGTTTGGCGAGCGGGGTGACGCCGTTTTCGAGGCGGGTGTTGAAGCCGATGATGGCGGCGCCGGCGGAGGCGGCCATGAGGACGTCGCTCTTGGAGATGACGCCGACGTCAACGCCGACGATTTCGAGGGAGACCTTGTTGCTTTTGATGCGTTCCAGCTCGCTGCGGACGGCCTCGGTGGAGCCGAAGACGTCGGTTTTGATGAGGATTTTGAGGGTTTTGTGTTTTTGGGCGGCGATGTCCTTGAAGAGGTCCTCGACGGTGAAGCCCTCCTTGGCGGCGGCGGCGGTTTGTTCCTGGCTGGCGATTTGCTTGAGGCGGTGCCGCTCGGCGTCGGCGAGTTTCTCGGCCTCGCGGGCGTTTTTGGCGGTGGTGAAAACGGCGCCGCTTTCCGGGGTGCCGCTCCAGCCGATGATGCGGACGGGGGCGGAGGGCGGGGCCTCTTTGACGGGGCGGCCCTGGTCGTCGAAGAGGGCGCGGGCGCGGGCCCAGTTGGGGCCGCAAAGAAGGGCGTCGCCGGAGCGCAGTGTGCCGCGCTGGATGATGACGGTGGCGAGGGGGCCGCGGCCCGGATCTATCTGCGACTCGATGATGACGCCGCTGGCGGGCGCCTTCGGGTTGGCTTTCAGCTCCAGCATCTCGGCCTGCAGCAAAATCGCGTCGAGCAGGTCGGTGACGCCGGTGCCCTTGGTGGCGGAGACGGGCACGGTCAGGGTGGTGCCGCCCCAGTCCTCGGAGGCGACGCCGCGTTCCTGCAGCTGGGTTTTGACGCGGTCGAGGTTCGCGCCCTTCACGTCCATTTTGTTGACGGCGACCATGAGGGCGACGCCGGCGTCCTTGATGTATTTCAGGGCCTCGTCGGTCTGCGGCATGAAGCCGTCGTCCGCGGCGACGACGAGGATGGCGATGTCGGTGAGGGAGGCGCCGCGCGCGCGCATTTTGTTGAAGGCCGCGTGGCCGGGGGTGTCGAGGAAGGTGATTTTTTTGCCGGCGTGCTCGACCTGGTAGGCGCCGATGTGCTGGGTGATGCCGCCGGCCTCGCCCGCGGCGACCTCCGCCTTGCGGATGGCGTCGAGCAGGGAGGTTTTCCCGTGGTCAACGTGGCCCAGGATGCAGACGACCGGCGGACGGGCGGCCAGGTTGCGCGCTTCCTCCTCGGCGGCCTTTTTCTTTTTCTCCTTCTCGTGCTGGCTGGCGGCCTCGGCGGCGCGGGCGGCGCCGGCTCCGCGCTGGCGGATTTCAAGGAGGAAGCCGTGCTTTTCGGCGACGCGGGCGGCGACGGCCTCGTCAATGGCCTGGTTCATCGAGGCGAAGATGCCCGTTTCCATCAGCTCGGAGATGAGTTTGAAGGGGCGCAGGCCGAGGGTGATCGCGAAGTCGCGGAGAATGATGGGGGGTTTGATGTGGATGACCTTGATGCCGGCCTCCTCGGAGATGGTGACGTTGGCGGGCAGCGGCGCGGCGGCGCCGGGGACGGCGGGAGCGGCGGGGACCGGGCGCTGGGCGGCGGGGGGCGGCAGGGGCGTCCGCGGGGCGGAGACGGGGCGCGGGGCGGAGACCGCCGGGGCCGGGCGCGGCGCGGGCGCGGCGGGTTTCGGGGCGGGCGCGCGCGGCGCGGCGGGCGCGGGCGCGGGGGCCGGGGCGCGAAGGC
>JAISTY010000174.1 GCA_031272375.1 Opitutaceae bacterium
TAGCTCGTCAGGCTCATAACCTGAAGGTCGTTGGTTCAAATCCAACCCCTGCACCCAATCTTCCGAAAACGCCTCCGTCAGCGCGGGGGCGTTTTCGTGTCCGCCCGCGGCGCGGTTGACGGCAAACCGCCGCCGCCGCCCCGCGCCCTTGCCGTCCCCCGCGCTCCCCCGCACCCTCCGGCCTCCCATGAGAAAAAACGCCCTCCTTCTCCTCGCCTCCGCCCTCGCCCTCCTCCCCGTCCGCGCCCTCGACCTCGACCTCGCGGACGCCCCCTGGTCCTTCGCCGCCGACCCCGCCGACCTCGGCGAGTCCAAAGGCTACCACCTCCCGCCTCCCGACTGGGCGCCCGGGAACCCCCATTCCAAAGGCTGGGACACCGTCTCCATCCCCCACGACTTCCTCACCGACCCCCGCCACGCCCTCACCGGAACCGGCTGGTATCGCCGCGACTTCACCCTCCCCGACAACCTGCCGCCGGACGCGACCTGCCGCCTCCGCTTCGACACCGTCTTCCAACGCTGCCGCGTCTGGCTCAACGGACGCCTCGTCGGCTCCCACGAGGGCGGCTACACGCCTTTTGAGTTTTCCGTCGCCCCCTTCCTCCGGCCCGGACGCAACCTCCTCGCCGTCGCCGTTGACAACCGCGTCCGCTTCCGCGCCCTCCCCGGCGCCCGCTCCGGCGGAACCCCCAACTCCGCCCAATACCCCTGGCTCAACTACGGCGGCATCCTCGGCGGCGTCCGCCTCCTCGCCCACGAACCCGTCTGGCTCGAAACCCACGCACTCACCACCACCCCGTCCCCCGCCGGCTGGCGCCTCTCCGTCACCGCCGTGATCCGCAACGACTCCACCGCCGCCCGCTCGGGACAAGTCGCCGCCGTCCTGCCCTCCCTTGGCCAGACCCTCTCCGCCCCCTACTCCGCCGCGCCCGGCGCCGCCACCTCCGTCACCCTCTCCGCCGACATCCCCTCCTCCGCCGCCGTCCCCTGGTCCCCGGACAATCCGGTTCTCCATCCCCTCCGCCTCTCCCTCGACGGCAAACCGCCCCCGCTCGAAAACACCTTCGGCTTCCGCTCCGTCGAAATCCGCGACGCCCGCCTCCTCCTCAACGGCAAACCCGTCCGCCTCGCCGGCGCCAACCGCGCCCGCGGCCACCCCGTCCACGGCGGCATTGACACCGACGCCCTCGTCGCCGCCGACCTGCGCCTCATGAAGGACGCCGGCCTTGTCTTCGCCCGCCTCCAGCACACCGCCCCCGGCGAAAACCTCCTCAACGAGGCCGACCGCCTCGGCTTCCTCCTCGTCCTTGAGGTCGGCATGTGGGGCTACGCCGCCCCCGACCTCGCCTCCCCGGAACTCCGCTCCCAATTCCTCTCCGAAATGCGCGAACTCGTCCGCCTCGCCCGCAACCACCCCTCCGTCATCGCCTGGAGCCTCGGCAACGAATACGAGTCCTGGACGCCCGAAGGCGTCGCGTGGACGCGCGACATGGCCGCCGCCGTCAAATCCCTCGACCCCTCCCGCCCCGTCACCTTCGCCGCCCTCGGCAGCGCCTTCCGCCACCTCAAATCCGGCGAACCCGAGCCGGACGGCCACGCCTTCGACCACGTTGATTACATCTCCGCCAACCTCTACTTCCCGCCCGAAAAAGTCCCCGCCTTCCTCGACCCTGTCCACGCCCGCTGGCCCGGAAAACCCGTCGCCATCACCGAATTCGGCCTCCGCACCGACAAGGTGAAAGACGAGGCCGGGCGCGTCGCCCACCTCGACGCCTTCCTCGCCCTCATAAAAACCCGCCCCTGGATCTGCGGCCTCTCCTACTGGTCCTTCAACGACTACGCCAGCCGCTACCCCGGCAGCGGCGCCGACGGCTACCGGCGCTGGGGCCTCGTGGACGAATTCCGCCGCCCCCGCGCCCTCTACGAGCACCTGAAGCCCCTCCTCAAAAACGGCCTTCCCTGACAAGCCGCCGCCCGCGCCTCCGGCAGATTTGCCGAAAAATAATTTTGCATCCCCCGGAAAACCGCCCCACACAAGCCGCTTTCCAAAAGGCTCGAGCCATTGGAAAATGCGCGCAAGCGCAGGCCGGTCGCTTAGGGGTAGGCGACCGGCCAACTTGTTTTTCAACACCTCCGCCGCGCCCCGCGCCGCCGTTTTTTCAAAAGGGTCAACTCGCGACCGGTCCCGCGAATTGACGCCCCCGCGCGCCCGCGGCGAGCGTCGGGACTGCTTACGTTTTTCTCCAAACGAACCCGCCTCGCGGCGGCGCTCGCGCTCGCCTCCTGCCACGGCGCCCTCCTCGGAAACAACACGGACGCCGGCCTCGCCGCCCGCTCGGCGGAGGCGCTCGCGGCGGCGTTCAAAAATCCCCGCGAAAACGGCGCCGCCGGCGTCTGGTGCTTCTGGATCTGGATCAACGGCAACGTCTCCCGCGAGGGCATCCGGCGCGACTTGGAGGACATGCGGCGCGCCGGCATCACCGGCGCCATGCTCTTCGACGGCAGCCTGTATCTCCCGAAAGGCCCCGTCCTCCACCGCTCCGACGAGTGGCACGCCCTGATCCAGTTCGCCCTGCGCGTGGCGGAGGAGACCGGCGTCGCTGTCGCCTTGATGA
>JAISTY010000178.1 GCA_031272375.1 Opitutaceae bacterium
CCGCCCGCCCGCGCACTGCCCGCCGCCGCCTTCACGGGAGGTGCCGCGTGAACACAGCCCCCCCCCACGGCTCCTCCGCGCCCGCCTCCGCGCATTCCCCGCGCTCCCTCTCCGTCATCATCCCCGTCTTCAACGAGGAGGCCGTCATCGCCCAAACCCACCAGCGCCTCTCCTCCGTCATGCGCTCCCTCAACCGCCCCTACGAACTCATCTTCGTCAACGACGGCAGCTCCGACGCCTCCGACCCCATCCTCCTCTCCATCGCCGCCTCCGACCCCAACTCCAAAATCCTCTCCTTCTCCCGCAACTTCGGACACCAACCCGCCATCACCGCAGGCCTCCACGCCGCCTCCGGCTCCGCCGCCATCACCATTGACGCCGACCTCCAAGACCCTCCGGAACTCATCCCCGCCATGCTCGACCTCATGGCTCGCGAACACGCCGACGTCGTCTTCGCCGTCAGAAAAAAACGCGCCGGCGAACCCAAACTCAAACTCGCGTTCGCCAAGAGCTTCTACCGCCTCCTCAACCGCCTCTCCGACACGCCGCTGCCGGTGGACAGCGGCGACTTCCGCCTCATGAACCGCCCCGTGATGGATGCCTTCAACCGCCTCGGCGAGCATGACAAATACGTCCGCGGTCTTGTGAGCTGGCTCGGTTTCAAGCAGGTGCCTGTTTATTACGACCGCGACGCGCGTGCCGCCGGCGAAACCAAATACCCATTTCGCAAGTCGCTCCAACTCGGACTGACCGGCATTTTTTATTTCTCAAAGAAACCGCTGATGCTGGCCGTCTCGCTCGGCTTTCTGTGCATCGCCGCCGGTCTTTGCTACGCGGCTGTTGTGTTGTGGCAGAAAATCACCGGCGTCCCCGGCCTCGCCAGCGGCTGGTCGTCGTTGATCTGCGTCACGATCTTTTTCAGCGGCGTGCAACTGCTGACCGTTGGCATCCTCGGCCAATACATCGGCAGCTTGTTCGACGAAGCCAAACGCCGCCCCGAATACATCATCAGCCGCAAAACCAACTTCGGGGAGCCGCCGCACGGAACGCCCGGCGCGCGCCCCGATTTGTCATAATTCATTATCATGCAAAATAACAACGGTCTCCATTCCTTGCTGAAACTGCCGTCCGTTTATACGTTGTTCCAAGAGTTGTGCGGCGCGCATGCGTGGCGCAGGAAATTCATCCGCGAAGTCATCCGTCCCCGTCCCGGCGACAAAATCGTGGATGTCGGCTGCGGCCCGGCGCAAATGCTGGCGTGGCTGCCGGCGGAATGCGCCTATGTCGGTCTGGACATCAGCGAGGCCTATATTGAAAGCGCGAAACGCAAATACGGCGCGCGCGGCGTTTTTCTGGTCGGCAACACGGCGACTATGAAGGAGATATGTGTGCGCGGGGGGGGGGGCGCCGACGTGGTCTTCTGCGCCGGCGTGCTCCATCACCTGGACGACGCCGAGGTGAGGGGCGTGCTGCAATTCGCGCATAGGCAGCTTGTCGCGGGCGGTCGCTTTTGCGCGCTGGAAGCGGCGTGGTTGCCCGGACAAAGCCGTCTCTCCCGCTGGATGGTCGGACAGGACAGGGGGAAAAACATCCGCACCCCGGACGAATACCGCGCCCTTGCGGAACAGGTGTTCCCCAGCGTCCATATCATCCCCGACCTGCATCCCCTCCGCATCCCCTATGCCGGCCTGACAATGGAATGCCTGAAGGAAGCGTGACGCGCGCGAAAAAACGCCCCCTCACGCCAGCACCACTTTCACGCCGTTCTCCTCTATCAACTTGAACCACGGGCGGTTGTCCGGGTGGTCGCTGGTGATGAGCACGTTGATCTCCTTCCACGACGCCATGCGCGTCAGCCCGAATTTCCGGAACTTGCTGTGGTCGGCCAGCATGACCCGCATGCCCGCGTTGCGGATCATCGCCCGCGCCGTCGCCACATGCGTGTCCGTGGTGTCCAACGGCCCCTCCTCGTCCATCCCGCGCGCCGAGAAAAACACCACGTCCGCGCGGTAATCCCGTATCCCCGCCTCCGCCCGCGGCCCGACAAGGATGTCCGACTTCAAGTCAAACACGCCGCCCGGCAAAATGACCTCCGGCCCGCCGCCGTTCGGGAAGCGTTTCATGAGGATTTCGCAGACATGGATCGTGTCGGTGATGATCACGCCGCCGCGCAGATAACGCGCCAGCCCGAGCACCGTCGAGCCGCCGTGGATGAACACCACCCCGCCCACCGGCACGAACTCCATCGCCCGCGCCGCCAGCCGCTCCTTTTCGTCCCCAAGCCAGCTCTCGCGAAGGCTGAACGGGAGGTTCCCGCCCCCCTTCGGAAACGCCCGCACCCCGCCGTGCTCGCGCTGCACAAGGTTGCTTCTCGCAAGGTTCACGAACGCCCGCCTCACCGTCGCCGCGCTGTCGCCGAGCAGCTTGATCGCCTTCTCGGTCGTGAGAAACTCGTGGTTCTCAAGATAACGCAGTATTTCCTCTTCCCTTCGCTTGTGCTCCATGACGCGCGACACCCAAAAACCCCCGCGCCGGAAAACAACCCCGAAATCCGCGCAGCCCCTCTCCGCCCGCGCGCGCCGCTCCCGGAACGCGAACCGGTTTCCGGTGCGGTTCCCGGCATCTCCCCGCTTGACAACCCCCGCGGCGCGCCCCTCCATCCGTCCCCTTTCAATCCAATCCAAACCGACTCCCAAGCATCCATGGCACTCAAAATCCGCCTCTCCCGCATCGGCAGCACCCACAACCCCGTCTATCGCGTTGTGGTCGCCGAAGCCCGCTCCCGCCGCGACGGCGCCGCGATCGAAATTCTCGGCACCCACAGCCCCCGCGCCCCGAAGGACGCCCTCAAGCTCAACGTCGAACGCGCCGATTACTGGCTCGGCAAGGGCGCGCTCCCGACGGACACCGCCCTCACGCTCATCAAAAAGGCCCGCAAAAACGCCGCCGCGCCGGAAGCCGCCGCCTGATTTCACCCCAGGGGCGGAGGGAAACACGGAAGCGGCTTTTGCCTACCGCCCAACGGATTGGATGCTTTGAAGCCGTAAAAAAGTCTTCGCGGGCTTTGCGATTAGGAAAAAGTCCCCGCGAGGTCTTCCGGCGGGAGGGCGGCGCGCAATTCACGGCGGTTCAGTTTGCCCTTCGCGTCGCGGGGCCAGGAGGAGAGGGCGATGATTTTTTTGGGGCGTTTCCAGCCCTCCAGACGCGTTTCGAAGAAAGCTTTTAACGCCGCCGCGTCGCCGCGGCCCGCCGGAAAACAGAGCACGAGGCGCTCGCCCCATTCCGCGTCCGGCACGCCGAGCGCCGCCGCGTCCTCCGCCGCGCCGCTCTCCAACGCCGCCGCCTCGATTTCCTCCGGCGCTATTTTTTTCCCGCCGGAGATGATCACGGCGTCCAGCCGCCCGAGCACCACAAGGCTTCCGTCCACGAACGCCCCCGCGTCCTCCGTCGGCCACAAGCTGCCGCCGTCCACGTCCGCCGCGCCCCAATAGCCGCGGAAGAGGCTCGCGCCGCCGACCCGCAGGCGCCCGCCGGCGTCCGTTTCAACCCGCGCGTGGGGCA
>JAISTY010000181.1 GCA_031272375.1 Opitutaceae bacterium
ATTCGGTGCTTTTGGTGTTGGAGGGGGAGCCGGGGAGGGCGAATTTGAAGCCGTCGCGGGTGCGGGTGACGGTGAAGCCGCGGATGCGCATGGTGGTGTCGCCCGTGGCGGGGGTGGCGCCGCCGACGAAGGCCATCATGTCCTCGTCGGTGAAGAGCTGGAAGTCCTCGACCATTTCCTGTGTGAAGGATTCGACGGAGTAGGGGAGTTCGTTGATTTTGGCGGCGAAGCGGGTGCCGGCGGTGGCTTCGGTGGCGATGTAGCCGCCGGAGATTTTTTCGGAGGTGACCTGGAACTCCTGGAGGGTGACGACCTCGTCGTCCGGGGAGGTTTGGGCGGGGAGGCTCACCACAGAGGCACAGAGGGCACAGAGGGGGACTATTTGAGGATACAGAGAGCGCGGAGAGGGACGGAGGGCACGGAGGGAGATCATGGATTAAATTTCTAATTTATCAGTTGCAGGATTGGGCGGAGGAGGGTGCCGGCGATGAGGGCGTGGCCGGAGGCGTCGGGGTGGACGCCGTCGGCGGCAAGGGTTTCGGGGGGGAGGAGGTCGAGGAGGGAGGCGAAGGCGGTTTTTTCGGAGGCGGCGAGGTCGCGGAGGGCGGGTTCGAGGGCGGCGAGGTTGGCGGCGCGTTGGGAGGCGGTGGGGCGTTTTTCGGGGGCGAGGGCGGCGGGGTTGATGTTGGGCGGGGCGATGAGGAGGATGGGGAGATTGGCGCCGAATTTGGCGCGGGCGGCGGCGATCATTTTGCGGAGGGCGGCGGTGGCGTTGGGGACGCAGGCGCCGGAGACGTCGCGGGCGTCGTTGGCACCGAGGGCGAGGACGAGGGCGTCAACGCGGTTGTGGCGGGCGAGGGCGTCGGCGAAGCCGTCGGTGTCGGTGGCTGGGCGGCCGCCTTTGCCTTCGTTGAGGAGGAAGAGTTTGGCGTTGGCGGCAGGGGAGGCGTTGACGCGAGCGAGCCAGGATTCGGCGGGGGAGGGTGCGCCGGAGCCTTTGGTGATGGAGTCGCCGAAGACGAGGACGCGCGCGGCGGAGTCGGGGATGGCGGCGGCAGGTTGTTGAGTGACTTTTGGCGGGGCGGGGTGGGTGTCGGCGTAGCGGACGAGTTTTTCGATGAGGTGGGCGCAGCCTTTGCCGCCGAAGGTTTTGCCGGGGGTGACGATGGCGGCCCATTTTTTGGCTTCGGAGAGGAGGCCGGCGTCGGCGAGGCGTTCGCAGGCGGCGGCGGCTTGTTCGGTGGTGGCGGGTTCGCCGGGGAAGATGACGGAGACGAGGAGGGCGGCGATTTTTTCGCCGGGGACGAGGGTTTTGCCGCGGGCGTTTTTGAGCCAGAAGGCGGCGTCGTCGGGGGAAATGAGGCCGCGGGCGGAGAGGGTGGCGACGTTGGAAGGGAGGTCGGACTCGGCCGGGGAGGCGGCGAAGGCGGGGAGGGGAACCACAGAGACACAGAGGGCACAGAGGAGGAGTAATTTATTACACAGAGAGCGCGGAGAGGGACGGAGGGCAGGGAGGGAGATCATAGATTAAAGATTAAAGATTACAGATGCGAAGACGCGAAGGTAATCAACAATTAACAATTAGTAATTAACAATTTAGAGTGCGCGCCGCTGGGCGCGGCGCGGGGGGAGGGGGAGGGATGGGAGATATGGGAGGTGTGGGACTTTCTTTTAATTGGTAATTGGTAATGAGTAATGAGTAATTGGGTTTGGCGCGCTTCGCGCGCGGCACGCTGGATTACTCATTACTCATTGTTAATTGTTAATTAGCGAAGCGTCCTGCGTCGGAGGGCGAGGGCGGAGAGGCCGAGGGCGGCGAGGAAGAGGGCCGTGGTCGCGGGTTCGGGGACGGCGGCGGCCTCCAGGGTGAGAACGTATTTCCAGAGGCCGTTGTCCTGCTCCCAGCCAAAGGTGGAGGCGGCTTCGTCAATGAGGCTGCTGTCGCCGACGAGGGAGGCGGTGAAGGTGGTGGCATTCTGGGCTTTGGTGTTATTGGTGGTGGCGACGCCGGAGGTGAAGAGGGCTATTTTGAGGGTGCCCGTGAAGGATTCGGCGAAGGCGGAGACGTCAACGTTGAGGATGGCGTCAGCGCCGGAGGAGGCGGTGGCGTAGTCAATGCCGCGTTGGGCGAAGAGGACGCCGCGGCCGAGGGATTCGCCCGTTTCTCCGGCGAGGCCGAGGGCGCGGGAGGCGCCGAGGGCGATGTTGAGGGTGATGGAGCCGCTGTTTGTGCGGAATTCGGCGCGGCCGTTGGCGTCGCTGCGGGCGAGTTTGATGTAGGAGGTGGCGTCGAAGTTGACGGTGATGTTGTTGGGGTTGCTGTTGGTGGCGTTGCCGAGGATGAGGTATTCGCCGTTGGTGTCGTTGACGGTGAAGGTGGAGTTGAAGAGGGAGAGCGTGGCGGTGCCACCATTGCTGGCGATGAGGAGTTTGCGGCTGCCGGAACTTCCCGCGCCGAGGGTGACGGTGGAGTTGTGGAACTCGGCATGACCAGGGGCGGTGCCCTCACCGTTGACGCGGAAGTCGTTGTGGAGTTGGAGGGTGGAGTTTTCGGCGTGGAGCGCGGAGGTTGTGGCTGTGGAGACGTTGCCGACAGTGATGACGTAAGCTCCTTCAACCTTTGAGTTAATAAAGTTGGCGCTGGCGGTGCCGCCGTTTGAGACGCCGTTGCCGATCATGATGGAGGAGTTGTTCATTTCGAGGGTGGCGCCGTTGGCGAAGAGGGAACCGGAGGCGCCGGCGCCGCCGTCGAGTGTGGCGTTAGTGCAGTTGCCGATGTTGATGCGGTAAGTGGAGCCGCCGGACATGCGGAGTTTGCCACCGTCGAGGGTGATGTTGCCGGTGCCGCCGCCGTCACTGCCGATGTCAATGTTGTTGCCGGTGACGGAAAGGAGGCCGTCGGCCTTGACGACGAGGAGGCCTTTCATGTTGGTGCCGTTGCCGAGGCGGACCCATTTGGTGGCGTTCAAGACGGAGGATTCGGCGGAGCCGGTGCCGTCGCCGATGGTGAGCGTGGCGAGGGTGGCGTTGGTTCTGCCGACGGCGACAGCGGAGATGTTGGCGGTGAAGCCGACGATGGTGACGGACTGGGCGCCCTTTATGTAGGCGTTGTCCCTGGAACCTGGGATGGCGGCAGTTCCCGCGCCCGCCGTTCCGTTGGCGCCCCAGATGGAGTCGTTCCAGCTGCCGGAAGCAACCGCGGTGCGGTCGGCGGCGGAAACGGAAGCGGCGGTGAGGAGGCTCAGCGCGGAGGCGGAGAGGAGGTGGAGGAGTTTTCGGCTGGATTT
>JAISTY010000006.1 GCA_031272375.1 Opitutaceae bacterium
CGCTGCGCCCCAACCCCGCCACGCCGCCGCCCCCAATTTCTGGTTTCTAATTCCCAATTTCTAATTCTCTTCCGCCGCCATGCCCGCCGCCTCCGACTTCGTCCACCTCCACGTCCACACCGACTACAGCCACCCCGACGGCGCCTGCCGCATTGACAAGCTCATGAACCGCGCCTCCGAGCTTGGCATGACTTCCCTCGCCCTCACCGACCACGGCAACTTGTTCGGCGCGATCGAGTTCTACAAAACCGCCAAGGACAAGGGCATCAACCCCCTCATCGGTTGCGAAATCTACCTCGCCAAAGGCTCCCGCCTCGAAAAACGCGGCCCCGACGAGGAAGGCAAGACCTACTACCACATGGGCCTCCTCGCCAAAAACGCCGACGGCTACCACAACCTCCTCAAACTCGTCTCCGACGCCCATCTCAAGGGCTTTTATTACAAACCCCGCGCCGACATGGAGACGCTCGCCAAACACGCCAACGGCCTCATCGGCTTCTCCGGCTGCCTCGCCGCCCTCATCCCCCAACACCTCCTCAACGACCGCCACGACCTCGCCCGCTCCGCCACCGCCCGCTTCGTGGACATCTTCGGCCGCGAAAACTTCTTCATCGAAATCCAGGACCACGGCATCCCCGAACAACTCAAAATCATCCCCAGCCTCCTCAAACTCGCCGAAGAGTTCAACCTCCCCGTCATCTGCACCAACGACGTCCACTACATCAACCACGCCGACGCCGGCCCCCACGACGCCCTCCTCTGCATCAAGACCGGCGCCAAACTCGCCGACCCCGAACGCATGCGCTTCGCCTGCGACCAGTTCTACCTCAAGTCCCGCGACGAAATGCTCGCGAAGTTTCACGAGGTCCCCAACTCCCTCTCCAACACCCTCCTCGTCGCCGAAATGTGCGACCTCGAAATCCCCTTCCCAAAAGGCTCCGAACGCTACCCGCGCTACCCCCTCCCCCCGGAACTCCAGGACACCCCGCCAGCCGACTACCTCCTCCACCTCTGCGACCTCGGCTTCAAAAACCGCTACAACCTCGACCGCCCCGAAATCGCCCGACAACCCGCCGTCGCCGAACGCCTCGCCAAACTCGACGCCGCCCTCGCCGCCGCAAAAAAAGCCGTCGCCGCCAACCCCCATATCACCATGGACAAACTCGCCCCGGACGAGAAACCCCAGCCCCCCGACTACTCCGGCCTCTCCCGCGAACAGGAACTCGTCGTCCGCGCCGCCTACGAGCTTTCCATCATCAACCTCACCGGCTTCGTGGACTACTTCCTCGTCGTCTGGGACTTCATCCACTGGGCCAAACAACACTCCATCCCCGTCGGCCCCGGCCGCGGCTCCGGCGCCGGCTCCCTCGTCGCCTTCCTCCTCGGCATCACCAACATAGACCCTCTCGTCTTCGGCCTCCTCTTTGAACGCTTCCTCAACCCCGAACGCGTCTCCGCTCCCGACTTCGACATAGACTTCTGCATGCGCCGCCGCGGCGAGGTCATTGACTACGTCCGCGAAAAATACGGACGCGACTGCGTCGCCAACATCATCACCTACGGCACCCTCGGCGCCAAAATGGCCATCCGCGACATCACCCGCGTCAACGACCACCCCCTCTCCGAAGGCGACCGCCTCGCCAAGATGATCCCCGACGAAATCAACATCTCCCTCGACGACGCCCTCGCCGCCTCCCCAGAACTCCGCGACGCCGTCGCCCGCGAACCCCAAACCAAGAAAATCTTCGACACCGCCCGCGCCGTCGAAGGCCTGGTCCGCAACACCGGCAAACACGCCGCCGGCATCATCATCACCGACCAGCCCCTCGACAACTACGTCCCCCTCACCCTCCAGGAGGGCGACGTCACCGTCCAGTTCGACATGGCCGCCGTCGGCAAACTCGGCCTCCTCAAGATGGATTTCCTCGGCCTCAAAACCCTCACCATCATCGCCGACGCCGTCGAAAACATCCGCCGCTCCGCCGACCCTTCCTTCAACATCGAAACCATCCCCCTCGACGACCCCGCCACCTTCCGCCTCCTCAACGCCGGCAAAACCGTCGGCGTCTTCCAGCTCGAATCCTCCGGCATGCAAAACGCCGTCCGGCAAATCGGCATCAACGACCTCAACGACATCAACGCCATCTCCGCCCTCTACCGCCCAGGCCCCATGCAGTTCATCCCCGACTACGCCCGCGGCAAAAAGGACCCCGCGTCCATCGCCTACCCCCACCCACTCCTCGAACCCATCCTCCGCGAAACCTTCGGCGTCATCGTCTACCAGGAGCAGGTCATGCAATGCGCCCAAATCATCGCCGGCTACTCCCTCGGCGGCGCCGACGTCCTCCGCCGCGCCATGGGCAAAAAGGACGAGAACGAAATGAACCGCCAGCGCGCCATCTTCGTCGCCGGCGCCAAAAAAAACCACGCCATCCAGGAATCCAAAGCCAACGAGATCTTCGACCTCCTCCACAAATTCGCCCAATACGGCTTCAACAAATCCCACTCCGCCGCCTACGCCCTCGTCTCCTACCAAACCGCCTTCCTCAAGGCCAACTTCCCCATCCAGTTCATGGCCGCCGTCCTCACCGCCGAACTCGGCAACGCCGACAAGGTCGCCCACTTCATCGCCGAAACAGAGGCCATGGGCTTCACCGTCCTCGGCCCCGACATCAACGAGTCCGCCGTCAACTTCGCCCCAGCCTCCCGACAAACCGCCTCCTCCTCCCGACAAACCGCCTCCTCCAAGAAAATCCGCTTCGGCCTCGCCGGCATCAAGGGCGTCGGCGAAAGCGCCGCACGCGCCATCCTCGCCGAACGCGACGCCCGCGGCCCCTACGCCGACTTCACCGACTTCCTCATCCGCTTCGACGCCCGCTCCGTCAACAAACGCGTCCTCGAAAACCTCGCCGCCACCGGCGCCTTCGACTTCTCCGGCGAACCCCGCGAAAAACTCTTCGCCGACGTCGCCCCCTCCGTCGTGGCACTCGCCGAGCTGCAACGCATCTACCCCGGCCTCCGCAAGGACACCGCCCAAAAATCCGCCGCCGAACAAAACCCCACCGCCCTCCTCTTCGACCTCGGCCCCGCCTCCGCCCCACCGCCTTCCAAGCCGGTCCCGCCCCTCCCCCGCCTCCGCAAGGACTTCCTCACCCTCCTCAAAAAGGTAAAGGACGACGCCGCTGCCGCCGCGGAAGCCGCCGCCAAAGCCGAAGCCGAGGCTGCCCTCGCCTTGGACGGCCTCGACTTGGACGACCTCGACTTGGACGACGACGACAACCCGCCGCCCCCTCCCCCCGAACGCGTCCTCACCGCCGACAACCGCCTCTCCTTTGAAAAGGAACTCCTCGGCTTCTACATCTCCGGCCACCCACTCAACGCCTACGACGGCCTCCTCGACGCCCTCAACACCTGCCCCCCCGACCGCCTCCTCTCCCTCGGCGACCGCGCCGCCTTCCGTCTCTGCGGCCTCGTCTCCGGCATCTCCAAAAAACTCTCGAAAAAGGAACAGCGCCCCTGGGCCGCCTTCAAACTCTCCACCAAGACCGCCTCCATCGAACTCCTCATGTTCTCCAACACCTACGAGTCCTTCGGCCACAACCTCAAGGAAAACGCCCCCGTCGCCATCCTCGGCAACATCCTCCCCGACAAGGAGGGCGGCTACCGCGCCAACATCAGGGAATGCCACCCCCTCGACTCCTTCGTCCCCCCTTCCATCCGCAAACTCACCTTCCTCCTCCGCCCCGACCACCCCGATCTCCCCGGCTTCCTCGAGGATCTCCGCAAACTCCCCGACGCCTCCCCCGGCTACACCGCCCTCGAACTCGCCTTCCTCTTCGAGGACGCCAACGCCGCCCTCGTCGCCGAAACCAGCAACGCCCTCGGCTGGCGCTTCAACACCGCCGTCTTCCAATCCCTCCGCAAACACCCCGCCGTCGCCCAAATCCGCCCAACGCCCGCGCCCCTCATCCTCAAGGAGGACCGCCCCTGGCTCCGCAAAAAATAACAACGCCCTCCTTGAAATCCGGCTGCGGATGAAAATCCGTCCCGCGGGGTTCCATCCGCCGCCCTCACGCCGCGCAAACCCGACCCGCCTCCACTCGAAAAACCTCCCAGCCGACGCCCTCCGGCAGGCTCGTCCCCGTCGCGACAACCTGCCGCTCGCGCCGCCCGACCCACGCCCAGAAACAGTCCCGCCGCCGCGCGTCCAGCTCGCCAAGGACGTCGTCCGCCAGCAGCACCGGCTCCACCCCCAGCGCCTCCCTCAAAAAA
>JAISTY010000146.1 GCA_031272375.1 Opitutaceae bacterium
AGAGGAGGGCCTGCCACATGCCGTCGGAGAGGGCGCGGGCGGTGGCGTATTGACCGCCTTGCATGAAGGCGTGGAAGGTGAGGCCCATGCCGAGGACGGTGCCGAGGAGGCCGACGAGGGGGGCGGCCTGTGCGATGGCGGCGAGGGAGCCGAGGCGGCGTTCGAGGGCGGGGAGTTCGACGACGGCGGCCTCCTGGACGGCGAGGCGCATTTTGGTCTCGTCGTCGCGGGCGTGGAGGAGGGCGGCCTTGACGACGGCGGCGACGGGGCCGGGGGTCTCCTCGCAGACGGTAAGAGCCTCGATGACGCGGCGTTTGGAGAGGATGTTTTTGATGCCGTCAACGAAGAGGGTGGCGCGGATTTGTCCGCGGTGGAGGTAGAAGGCGCGTTCGATGACGAGGACGACGAGGAGGGCGGCCATGAGGAGGAGCACCCACATCATCGGGCCGCCGCGGGAGAGGAGGGAGAGGTCGAAGGAGGAGGGCATGGCGGTGGAAGGTTGGGGTCGGATTTGGAACGGAAGTCGGGGCGGAGGGGAGGATTTTCTGACCAGTGGCGCGAAAGGGCGGCGGGAGGGTTTTGCCGGCGGGCGGGGGAATTTCGGCTTTCCGTTTGGGGCGCGCGGGGTTTTTCCTCCGCGCATCCCGCCCGGGTGGTGGAACGGCAGACACGAGGGTCTTAGAAGCCCTTGCCGGAAGGCGTGCAGGTTCGAGTCCTGTCCCGGGCATTCCGAAAACGGGGGCGCGGGCGGGTTCCGGGGAAGGGCGGGGGGATTTTTGTTTGCGCGGGCAATGGGCGCGGGGAGGCTCCGGGGCATGAGCTTGTTTGAAATCAAAACGGGGATCGCGCCGGAGAACGCCGGGCTGGTCGGGGAGCTGCTGGTCGAGCTGGGCGTCCCCAACTGGAGCGTGACGGAGGATGTCGTCGCGAGGAAGGCGTGGCTTTCCGGCGTTTTCGAGGACGCGTTCGAGGCGCAGGAGGAATGGATGGATTTGCTGCCGCTGCTCGACGAGCTGCGGGTGGGGACGACGGAGCGGCGCATCCCCGCGCGGCGGTTGGAGGAGGAGGAGTGGCGCGACAGCTACAAGCGGCACTTTCACGCGTCGCGGTTTGGGCGGCTGCATTGGATTCCCGAATGGGAGCGCGGGACGGCGGCGCTGCCGGAGGGGGATGTCGCGGTGTGGCTCGATCCGGGGCTGGCGTTCGGCACGGGGAACCACGAGACGACGCGCCTGTGTTGCGAGCGGCTCGTGGCGGCGGCGGAGCGGCTCGGCGACAAAAAGGCGGAGGCGCATGTCGTGGACGCCGGCTGCGGCTCGGGGATCCTGGCGTTGTCGGCGGCGCGGCTCGGGTTCGCGCAGATAGCGGCCTTTGACAACGACCCGGAAGCCGTGCGCGTCAGCAAGGAGAACGCGGAATTGAACGGGCTGTCGGGGGCGGTCGGGTTTTTCGGGGACGACCTTGCGGGCGGGGTGCGCGACCGCCGCGGGGCGGTGGATTTGCTGCTGGCGAACATCCAGGCCGACGTGCTCCTGCGGTTTTCCGACGAGCTGCTGCGCGCGATGGCGCCGGGCGGGGAGCTGGTTTTGAGCGGCATCCTGGCGGAGGAGGTGGAGCGGGTGGGGAAGGTTTTCCGCGACAAGGCGCCGGGGTGGAACGCCGAAAGCCGGACGCTTGGGGACTGGGCGGATCTGGTGTTGCGAAGGCCGGCGTGAGGCGCGGCGCGGGTTGCCGGGCTACTCCGCCTCCCGCTCGCTTTTCAACTCATCCAACCACGCCGGGTCCTTTTCGGAAACCCAAACGCGGACGCGTTCCGGCGCCTCCCAGCCGTCCCGCAGCGGCGACGGCGCCTTGTCGCCGCCAAGGGTGACGCCCAGCCAGTCCCGTATCAGGAGGTAGTTGTTGCCCGTTGAATACAACCCGTTGATCACGCCGGTTTTCACGGGCGCGGACACCGCCGGCGACCACCAGATCCACAACGGAATCTCAAACGCCTCGCGATACGCCTTCCGTCCGAACACATACCGGTATTTGAAATGCCCCCGCCGCGCCGCGCGCATCAGGGCGTGGTCGGAATAATACAAAACCGACGCCCTTGCGCCGGCGAGCCGCGCGAAGATTTCCCCGATGAGGTGATCGGTGTAATGGATGGAGTTGTCGTATTCGTCGTCCATGCCGTTCCCGCCGGTGAACTTGGCGAAGGCGCGCGGGTATTTTTCGCCGGGCGGCTCGTGGCTGCCGTCAATGTGCAGGAGAATCAATTTCCGCCCCGGCGACGCCAACGCGGCGTCCAGTTCCGGCAGCGCGGCGCCGTCGTGTTTTCCGCGCACCCATGCCAGTTTCCCCGCCATGCCCGCGATGTCGCTGATCGTCGAGCGCCACAGCCCGGCGGAGCTTTGCTTGCTGATCCAAAACGTGGCGAACCCGGCGGCGTTGGCCAGGGCGACGACATTGTCCGCCGGATTGTCCAAAACCTCCCCGCGCCCCTCCGCGGCGGAGGTCCGGCACAACGACAGCGGCACCGAGGCGAGGGTTCCCGCCGCCGGGGAGACGGCGTTTGTGAACCGCAACATCCTCGAAACCGCCGCGTCCTCGCGGGGCGTCGTGTCCCGCCCGTAGCCGTAAAGCCCCATGTTCGCCCGCCGTGCCGACTCGCCGATGACAATCACGTAAGTCTCGACACCCGTCTCTTGCACGGTGATGTTATATGTTGGAATAGAGAGAGTTATCCCCACCCCCCGGCGTTTTCCGCCGCGCGCAGGAGCGTCCCGGCATTGTAAAACGGCGTTTTGGTGAGCGCCATCGCCACCGCGCCGACGCCGGCGCCGCGCTTGGAAAAGTTGTGCGCGAAAATCGCCGCGCCCAAAACGGCCAGCGCGACGGAGGCGGCGGCCTGGAGCCTCACGGGCAGCGTCCGCGAGGCGCGCCGCGAGACCCACAACGCCGCGGCGAACGCCGCCGCGAAGACCGGAAACCAGACCCAATGCCAGCCGGCCATGCCCGCGGCCTCGGCGGGGTTGGTCTGCAAAACGGCCGCCGCCATGTCCGGCACGAAGGGCGAGTCGTATTCGGCCTTGCACAGCAGCGACACCGTCAGGTTCAGCGCCCAGAGCGCCGCGCCCAGAACCGCGAGGATCCGCGACCATCCCGACCGCCAGCAAAGCGCGGAGAACAGCCAGCCCAGCGCGCCCGTCGCGGCGATTGCCAGCCACGAGGCCGGGCGCGGGTTCCCGCACAGCGGCGCGAGGGAAAGCGGAAGGAGGAGGAGCCAGGCGGCGGCCTTGCCGGGCATGGGGGAGGTTTTCCCGCGGGAATTCATTTGCGCCGGAGCATTTTTCCAAAGGCGCCCCTTGACAAGCCCGCGCGCGCCCACCACCTTGCGCGCACTCAATCACGTTCACTTCCCAAGTGGGCCTCCGGCCCGCTTTTTTTTTCCATCCAACCCGCAACCTCCCGACAATCCGACAACCACAATGAGCAGCGAAATCCTTTCCGTCCTCGAATACATGGAGAAAGAGAAGAACATCCGGCGCGACGACATGATTGCGACCATCGTCAACGCCATCAAGGCCGCCGCCCTCAAGGGCGTCAATTCGGGCCAGGAGCTTAAAATCGAAATCAATCCGAAAAACGGCCGCCTCCACGCCTGGTCCCTCCTCAAAATCGTGGACTCCATCAGCGACCCCAAGACCGAAATCCACATCGAAAAGGCCCGCGCCATCAACCCCGACGCCCAGCTCGGCGGCATCCTCGAAAAGGAAATAGACCCCGCCTACCTCGGCCGCATCGCCGCCCAGACCGCCCGCCAGGCCATCATGCAGAAACTGCGCCAGTTCGAGAAAGACCGCATCTACGACGACTTCAAGGACACCGTCGGCTCCATCGTCACCGGCACCGTCCGCCGCAAGGAGCGCGGCGACGTTTTCATTGATCTCGGCAAGGCCGAGGCCGTCCTCCCCCGCAGGGAGCAAATCCCCGGCGAGGAATACAATCCGGGCGACAACATCCGCTGCCTCCTCCTCGAAATCGAGAGCTCCACCCGCGGCCCCGAACTCCTCCTCTCCCGCGCCAGCCCCAAGTTTGTCCGCAAACTCTTCGACCTTGAGGTCGCCGAAATCGCCGACGGCACCGTCCAAATCCAGGCCTTCGCCCGCGAACCCGGCTACCGCACCAAAATCGCCGTCGTCTCCACGGACCCCAAGGTGGACCCCGTCGGCGCCTGCGTCGGCACCCGCGGCTCCCGCGTCAAAACCATCGTCCGCGAGCTTAACGGGGAGAAAATAGACATCATCAATTACTTCCCCGACCCGAAGGAACTCCTCCTCGAAGCCCTCAAACCCGCCGTCCCCAAAGAGGTTCAGGTGGACGAACGCGCCCGCCGCATCGCCGTGAAGGTCTCCTCCGACGACCTCGCCATCGCCATCGGACGCCGCGGCCAGAACGCCCGCCTCACCTCCAAACTCATCGGCTGGCGCCTCGACATTGACGAGTTCCAAACCGCCGTCGCCGACCCCCGCGCCGCCGCTGCCGAGGGCCTCCTCAAGGCCTACCCGCCCCTCGGCGCCGACCTGGCCGGACGCCTCGTCGCCATCGGCATCACCTCGCCCGCCGCCTTCGAGGGCGTCACCGCCGAGGACCTCACCGCCGACGGCTTCACCGGGGACGAGGCGGCCAGGATCCTCGAATGCGTCGCGGGGGGCGCCGCCGACGCCTGACGCGCCCGCGGGACAAGCCGCCGCGCCCCCATTTCCAACCAAACACCATGAGCAGCACCACAGCGCGAACCATCCGCATCCACGAACTCGCCAAGAAAATCACCCTCGGCGACGGGGAGTTCCTCGCCCGCGCTCACGAGCTTGGCCACCTCAAGGACGTCACCGAGCCGTTGGAGATCAAAAAAGCCCTGTGCGCCGTCCTCAAGGAAATGGGCTGCGACGTGAAATCCGTCTCCAGCACCGTCGGCCTCCTCATTTCCGACGAGATTTTGGACAAATTCGCCGGGCGCAACAAAGCCCCCGCGCCCGCTCCCGCCGAGCCGCCCC
>JAISTY010000032.1 GCA_031272375.1 Opitutaceae bacterium
CCTGGGGGGTGGGTCGGGCGGGGGTCCGTTGACCGGGGGGGCCTATTGGGCTGGGGGCGATGGGCGGGCGGGGTTCGAGGTTCGGGTAGTCGTGGCAGCCGACCATATACCAGACGCGGGTTTCCTTTTCGCCGGTGACGGGGTCGGTGAGGGTCATGGTGTGTTTGTAGAGGCCGAGTTCCTTGTCCTCGGTGACGGGGCCGATTTCGAGGTGGTCGCTGTATTTGCCGGAGAAGTCGAAGGGGAGGCCGCAGTTGGCGTATTTGTAGGCTTGGCGGGCGCGGGCGATGTTTTCGGGGGTCTGGGCGCAGTTCCAGCTGTCCCAGCGCGTCGCGTAGCCAAGTTCGCGGGTGCAATAGATGCGTTCGCACTGGGTGGCGCGGTTGCGGAGGGCGGGGGCGGTGCCGGCGGCGTTGGGGTTGTTGAAGGCGAGGATGACGGCGAGGGTGTCGAGGGGGCGCGTGGGGTTGTCGCGGGTGCCGTAGATGAAGGGGGCGCGTTTGCCGAGGGTGAGCTGGGGAACGAGGACGTTTTTCCGATGCGGCGGGAATTTCGGGAGGTCGGCGTCGCGTCCGACGGGGAGGGTTTTGTGGAGGAGGGTGGCGGTCCAGAGGGAGCCGGACGGCGGGACGGGGTTGGGGAAGAGCGGGTGGGAGAAACGGTCGGCGCCGGCGGCGGTGGCGTTGGCGTAGCCGGGGCCGGCGGAGACGGCATAGCCTTCCTTTTTCGGGATGTGCGCGCCCATGTAGTTGGCGTGGGCGGGGAAGATGCCGATCAGGGAAACGATGTCGCGCATGCCGAGGGTGCCGAATGCGGCGGTTTTGGGGTCGGGGGAGAGGTCGCGGATGCCGGCGACGACGGAGACGGGGCCGTTGGCGGTCGCGAAGGGCAGGGCGTAGCGGTGGTGGCGGTTGGCGGGGGAGCCGGGTTCGGTGGCGCGGGGGTGATTGGTCATGACGTAGGGCAGCTTGTCGCCGGGGCGGATGTCGCGGGAGTGTTGCGCGGCGAGCGGGGTTTCGGCGACGGGGTGGCCGCCGGCGTCGGTGGCGATGTTTTGGATGAGGAAGTCGGCGAGGGGCGGTTGCGGGGCGGAGGGTTGTCCGGCGGGGGCGTTGGCGGACGGGATGATTTTGAAGCCGGAAAAGCCGCCATTTCGGAGGATGGCGAGGGCGTTGGGGATGTGTTTTTTGACGACGGCGGCGCGGATGTCGTCCGGGGTGGGCGCGGGCGCCGCTGTCAACGGGAGAAGGAGCGCAGGGAAAGCGAGGAGGGCGGACAGGAGGAGCGCAAACGCGAGGGCGGGTTTCATGGGGACGTTGTAGCCGGAGAGGAATGGGCGTGTGTTTGAGGGGCGTGCTTCGGCAACAAGTTGCCGTCGGCGTCGCAAAAGGTCCGCCGCCACCCGATGTAGTCGGCGACGAGCGCGTCGAACTCCGCGATGGAGGCGGCGCGCTCGATGTTTTGCCGGAAAAATTTCGCGGGGCCGAAGCGTCGCGAATACCACTGCGCCGCCGTCAAAAAACGCCGCATGCCGGCGGCCTCGCCGTAAAATTCGCAATGCCGGACAAGGTGCCGCCGCATGACGCGGAGGCGTTCGTTGAAATCCGGTTCGGGCGGCAGGGCGCCGCCTTCGAGCCAGACCGCCGTCCGCTGGAAAATCCACGGGTCGTAAAGCGCGCCGCGCCCGATCGCCACGCCCGCGCAGCCGGTCTCGTCGAGCATCCTTTTCGCGGCCTCCGGCGTCGTCACGTCGCCGTTGCCGATGACGGGGATGTTGCCCGCGGCGCGGACGGTTTCGCGGATGCCGGCAAGGTTCACGCCGCCGGAATAGCCCTGCGCCCGCGTCCGCCCGTGGACGCAGAGGGCGGCGACGCCGGCGTCGGCGAGGGCGGCGGCAAGGGCGGGGGCGTTGACATGCCCGGAGTCCCAGCCGAGGCGCATTTTCACGGTGACGGGGATTTTTTTCACGGCGGCGACGACCCCGCGGACGAGGGCGGCCGCCGCGGGGATGTCGTTCATCATGGCGGCGCCGGCGCCTGTTTTGACGACCTTGTGGACGGGACAGCCCATGTTGAGGTCAACCGCCGCCGCGCCGAGCTGTTCGCAGATGAAGGCGGCGTCGCGCATTTCCGCCGGGTCGGTTCCGAAGAGCTGCATGGCGAGCGGGGAGTCGTCCGGGGCCGTCGCGAGGAGGCGCAGGGCGGCGGGGTTGCGTTCGATGAGGGAGCGGGCGTTGACAAGCTCGGTGGTGGCCCAGCCGACGCCCCCGAGTTCGCGGACGGTCAGGCGCATCGGCAGGTCCGTGTGCCCCGCGAGAGGGGAGAGGAAGAGGCGCGAGGAAAGGAGGAGGTCGCCGATGCGCATGTCGCCGGGAGGAGGGCAGGGCGCCGCGGGGCGGGCGACACAAAATCCGCCCCGCCTTCGCCATTGCGCCGCGGGTTGGCGCCTGTTTCATGCCGCCCCAATGCACTGGTTTTACGCGCTCAACAACCAACGCCGCGGTCCCGTCACCCAGGGGGAGTTTGAACGCCTCGCGGAGGCGGGCGTCCTCACGCCGCAAACGCTCGTCTGGCGCCAGGGCATGGCGGGATGGCGGACGCTCGGGGATGTCCTCGCGGAGGATCCCGGCGTTCTGCCGGCGCCCCGCCCGCCGCCTTTGCCCGGAGAGGCCGCGCCGGCGCCCGCCGCCCAGCCCGCCGCCCAAGGCGCGGTCTTGCGCTACGCGGGTTTCCTTCCGCGCGTGGCGGCGCGGTTTGTTGACTACGTCATCCTGAGTTTCGCGAACGAGATCCTCTTCCGCGTCCTCGGCGCGGCGGGGTTGGTTCACGAGGTCAAATTTGACACGCCCGCCGACCTGTTGCGTCCGGAGATCGCCGCCGGGCTGTGGCAGCTTTCGCTGATCGGGCTGCTGGTCGCGCTGGCCTACGAGATTTTCTTCATCCGCCGTTTCTCGGCGACGCCCGGCAAGCTCGCGCTCGGCCTGCGGCTTGTCCGCTCCGACGGCTCGCGGTTGTCCGCCGGGCGCATAATCGGGCGGCATTTCGCGGATCTGCTCAACCACTTCACGTTCGGCTTGAGCTATCTGTTGGTGGCCATTGACAGCGACCAGCGCCGCGGGCTGCACGACCATCTTGCGGACACCCGCGTTGTCCGGAAGAACGACTGACGCCCCCACCTCCCTTCAATGCACCCGATCCTCTATTCCGGCATCGTTGTCCTCTATGTGCTGCTCATGCTCGCCATCGGCTGGTGGTGCATGCGCCGTTCCAAAAGCGTCGGCGACTTTTACCTTGGCGGGCGCGCGCTCGGCCCGTGGATGAGCGCGTTCGCCTACGGGACGACGTATTTTTCCGCCGTCCTTTTCATCGGCTACGCGGGCAAGCTCGGCTGGGGCTTCGGCATCCACACCATGTGGATAGTCATCGGCAACACGCTCGTCGGCACCTTCCTCGCGTGGAAGATTCTCGCGGCGCGGACGCGCGACATGACGGTGCGTCTGAACGCGCTCACGATGCCGGAGTTTCTCTCCGCCCGCTACGGCGGCAAAACGCTGCGGGTCGTGGCGGCGCTCGTCGTCTTTGTGTTTCTCGTCCCCTACTCCGCGTCGGTGCTGATGGGGTTGAGCTACATGTTCGAGATGACCCTGCGCATCCCCTACGAGGCCGCGCTCGTGTTCCTCGCGCTGCTCACGGCCGTTTATCTTGTGATGGGCGGCTACTTCGCCGTCGCCGTCAGCGATTTTTTCCGGGGCATCATCGAGTTTGGCGGCGTAATGCTGATGGTCTGGCTGCTCGCGCACCGACCCGAGACCGGCGGCTTCGTCGAGGCCGCGCGGCGCCTTCTCAACGGCGGCCCGGAGATGGCGCCCGCGCTCGCGGGGACCGCGCGGCTCGGGCAGGGGATTTTTTCGGTCAACGCCCCCGGCTGGCTGCTCCTCGCGTGCCTTGTGCTCATCACCAGTTTCGGACCGTGGGCACTGCCGCAGATGGTGCAGAAATTCTACAGCATCCGGCGGAACGCCGACATCAACCGCGCCGTGCTCATCGCCTCGGTTTTCGCGCTCTTCATGTCGTTCGGCGCCTACTTCAGCGGCGCGCTCGCGCATCTCTTTTACGACAACAAGCTGCCCGCCGCGCTGCTCTCCGGGAACGGGACGCCGCTCTGGGACAAAATCATGCCGCACTTCATCACGACGTCGTCGCTGCCCGCCGCGCTTGTTCTCGTGATCGTGCTGATGGTTTTCAGCGCCTCGATGTCGAGCCTCTCCTCGCTCGTCCTCGTCTCCAGCTCCTCCATCGCGATAGATTTCTGCGGGGCCTTCGGCAGCCGGCACGACAACCCCCGCGCGACGCTGCTGCTCCTGCGCGTCCTCTGCGTGGTGTTCGTGGCCGCGTCGCTGTTCATCGCGCTGAAGCAACCCGCCGTCATCGTGAACCTGATGGTGATGTCCTGGGGCGCGCTCGCCGGCGTGTTCCTCGCGCCCTACCTCTACGGCCTGTTCTGGAAACGCGCCACGCGCGCCGGCGCCCTCGCGGGGATGGCAGGCGGCCTCGCCGCGACCTTCACCCTGTTCCCGGCCTGGGGCGGCGTCGGCGCGCCCCTCGCCGGCGCGGTGACGATGCTGCTGCCGCTGGTGATTGTCCCCGTTGTCAGCCTTCTGACGCCGCCGCCTCCTCCGGAGCAAATCGCGCGGGCCTTCGGGGAAAAACAGGCCGACCCGCCCCCGAAATCACCCGGCAGCACGGCCTCCCCATAACGTTCCCGTTCCCCGCGGCGGACGTTTGTTTTTCCCCGCGCAAAACGCGCGCCCGCGAAGCAAACTCTTGCCCGCGCCGCCCGCGCCCCCACCCTCCCGCGACATGTTCACTGGCATCATTGAGGAAACCGGCGCCGTCGCCTCCTTCACCCGCGGGGGTGACGCGTGGAAACTCCGCGTCGCCGCCCAAACCACCCTCGAAGGCACCCGACCGGGCGACTCCATCGCCGTCAACGGCTGCTGCCTCACCGTCACCGAAACCGGCGCCTCCTCGCTGTCCTTCGACGTCCTCGAACAATCCCGCCGCCTCACCTCGCTTTCCGCCATCGCGCCGGACCGCCCGTTTCCCCTCGTCAACCTTGAGCGCGCCCTCCGTTTCAACGGCAAAATGGGCGGCCACTTCGTCACCGGGCACATTGACGGCCTCGGCGTCATCGAAACCCTCGAACCTCGCGGCGCCGACCATTACCTCCGCGTCCGCGTCCCCGGCGGCTGCGCCCACCCCCTCGTTCCCAAAGGATCCATCGCCATTGACGGCATCTCGCTCACCCTCGCCGAGGTTTTTGAAAACGCCTTCGCCTGCTGGCTCATCCCGACGACCCTGCGGCTCACCAACCTTCGCGAAAAACGCCCCGGCGACCCCGTCAACCTTGAGTTCGACCTGCTGGGCAAATACGTCGAAAAGCTCCTTGTCCGGGAAAAGCCGGACGCCGCGGAGCGGAAACAGGAATGACCCGTGCGCCTCGTCCTCACAGCCCTTCACGACGAACTCAAACGCCTTCAATACGAGGGCGTTGACGCCATCCCGCTCGCGGAGGACACCCTTGACGCCCTCCGTGCGCTTGCCCCGCCGCCCGCCGCCGCGCCGGTTGAAACCGCCCCGCCGTCCCCCCCGTCCGCCGCGCCCGCCGGCGTTGCCCGCAAGCCCGAACCGCCGCCGCCGCCCGCGCCCGAATTTCCGCCGCCGCCCACCGTCGCCCTTCCCGACACCCCCGAAAAACAGCCCCGCTGGGACGCCCTTCTCGCGCAGGTCCGCGCCGACCCCGTGTGCCTCAAAAACCTGCGTCCCGGCA
>JAISTY010000053.1 GCA_031272375.1 Opitutaceae bacterium
GCCGAGTTCGGCGGGGCTTTGGGGGAATTTCTCGAAGGCGAAGCGGGGGATTTTGACGACGACGTAGTCAATGCTCGGCTCGAAGCCGGCGGGGGTGACCTGGGTGATGTCGTTTTTGAGTTCGTCGAGGGAGTAGCCGACGGCGAGTTTGGCGGCGATTTTGGCGATGGGGAAGCCGGTGGCCTTGGAGGCGAGGGCGGAGGAGCGGGAGACGCGGGGGTTCATCTCGATGACGACGAGGCGTCCGTTGTCGGGGTTGACGGCGAACTGGATGTTGGAGCCGCCGGTTTCGACGCCGATTTCGCGGATGACGGCGAAGGAGGCGTCGCGCATGAGCTGGTATTCCTTGTCGGAGAGGGTGAGGGCCGGGGCGACGGTGATGGAGTCGCCGGTGTGGACGCCCATGGGGTCAATGTTTTCGATGGAGCAGATGACGACGCACTGGTCCTTGCGGTCGCGCATGACCTCCATCTCGAACTCCTTCCAACCGATGAGGCATTCCTCGATGAGGACCTCGTGGATGGGGGAGGCGTCGAGGCCGCCGCGGACGATGCCCTCGAACTCGTCGCCGTTGTAGGCGATGCCGCCGCCCTGGCCGCCGAGGGTGAAGGAGGGGCGGATGATGAGGGGGAAGGAGCCGATTTCGGCGGCGGCGGCGAGGGCCTCGGAGAGGGACTTGACGACGCGGGATTTGGGCATGTCGAGGCCGATCTTTTGCATGGCCTGGCGGAAAAGCTCGCGGTCCTCGCCCTTCTTGATGGCGGCGGCGTTGGCGCCGATGAGTTTGACGTTGTGGCGTTCGAGGACGCCGGCCTCGGCGAGGGCGAGGCCGAGGTTGAGGCCGGTCTGGCCGCCGAGGGTGGGGAGGAGGGCGTCGGGTTTCTCGGCGGCGATGATTTTTTCGAGGGAGGGGACGGTGAGGGGCTCGATGTAGGTGGCGTCGGAGAACTCGGGGTCGGTCATGATGGTGGCGGGGTTGGAGTTGACGAGGACGACGCGGTAGCCCTCGTCACGGAGGGCTTTGCAGGCCTGGGTGCCGGAGTAGTCGAATTCGCAGGCCTGGCCGATGACGATGGGGCCGGAGCCGATGATCATGATGGTTTTCAAGTCGGTGCGCTTGGGCATGAGGAGGCGTGTTAGGAGAGGCGGGCGTGGAGGCGGGAGCGATCCGGCTGCCTTGGGTTAAAAAAAAGAGAACGCCGGAGCGTTCTCGGAAAGGGAAAACCGGGGTGGCATGGAGCGGCGAAAGCACACTTCTTGCTAATGACAAAGTAATTGTGTATTGAGCGACCCGGCATCTTGGGCTGAATGATTGAACGAACCCGCCGACGCGCAAGCCTGTTGTGCGCCCATCCCTGTTTTCGCGTGATTTTCTCCCCTTGACGCGTTCCGTTTGGCGCGCCTGACTCCGCGCCTTTTCAACTCAACCGCACCGCCCAAACGACATGGCCATCGAAATCAAAATCCGCAAAAGCGAACCCATTGACCGCGCCCTCCGCCGTCTCAAGAAGAAGCTGGAGCGCGAGAACGTCATCAAGGACGTCCGCGCGAAGCGCTACTACGAGAAGCCCTGCGAGAAACGCCGCCGCAAGGAGAAGGTCATGGCCTTCACGCAGATGCTGCGCAACCGCTACGCCGAGTAAGCCGTTGGCGCCCGTCCCGTCCACCGACCGCGCCCGCCCGACGGACGCGGTTTTTTCATGGGGCCGCCGCCGGCAACCGCACCGATGCCAGACCTCGCCCTTTCGACCTGCTGGAACTCGCACCGCCACACCGACGGGCATGACATGCTGCGCGAGATCGCGGACATGGGTTTCACCAGCGCCGAGTTGTCCCACGGCATCCGCATCACGCTGGTTCCCGGTGTCATCCGGGCGGTCGAGGAGGGCGTCATCAAGATCGCCTCGACGCACAATTTCTGCCCGCTGCCGACCGGTGTGCTGCACGCGGCGCCGAACTATTTCGAGCCGTCCGCGCTCCGCGCCGCCGGGCACGAGCAATGGATACGGCATACGACGCGCTCGATTGAGTTCGCGGCGCAAATGGGCGCGGGCCTCACGGTGCTCCACCTCGGCTCCGTCCGTTTCCTCTGGCGCGACCCGGAGAACGCCCTCGACGCCTTCGCCGCCGCGTTCAAGGAGGCCGGGAACGAGGGCAGGCTCGCCGACGACCCCGCCTGGAAAAAGCTGCTCGCGAAGTCCCTCGCCCGCCTGCGCAAGGCGGCGCCGCGGTTTTACGAGCGCATGGTGAAATCGCTCGAGGCCGTCATCCCCCTTGCCGTTGAGAAGAACCTCAAGCTCGGTCTGGAGAACCGCGAGGGCTTCGACGAGCTGCCGTTGGACGACACCTTTGGCGCGCTCCTCGACAAGCTGCCGGAGCCGCACACCTGCGGGTTCTGGCACGACGCCGGGCACGCCTGCCTGAAGGAGCGTCTCGGTCTGCTCAACCACCGCGAGTTTCTCGAAAAAACGTCCCCGCGCCTCCACGGGTTCCACCTGCACGACGTGAGCGCGGACGGGCGCGACCACCAGCCGGTCGGCGACGGGGTCATTGATTGGGGGATGCTCTCCGGTTTCTGGCGTCCGAACCATTTGCTCACGCTCGAACTCAGCCCGAAGACGAAGGCGGAGGACGTGCTGCGTTCGCGGGAGCGCGTCGGGGAGCTGATGCGGAGCCGGGGGCTTGCGTGAAAACGGCGACAAGCCGCCGCGCTCCAAAAAGGGCGGCGCTCACGGGGCGGCGTCGAGGGCGGTGATTTTGTTGCCGGAGAGGGAGAGGGCGAGCGGGGGGATTTCAGTTCGGGAGGAGAGGCGTTTGAAGGCGTCGGGGAGGTCGCGTTTGCGGAGTTCTAGGTCGTGGAGGCGTCCGCCGGAGCAGGTCAGAAGGGTGGCGGCGGCCTTGTGGAAACGGGGGCGCCCGATGAC